>NZ_DAMBUH010000024.1:0-42226 GCF_032053605.1 Tianweitania sp. | reverse complement strand
GTTGAAGCGCATCGGGTGTGTAAGCCGACCGGTGGCTTCAAGGTCGTAATCCGGCCAAGTCTGGAGTTCCGTGGCCGTGTGCTGTGCAAAGAAGTCCGGTCCGGCTCGCTTGGTGGTCAGCTCCCAGAAGGTTGCTTTTGCTCCGTTTTCGCAGAATTCGGCCGGATGCGGATCTGCCGGTTTTGCCCAGGCGCAGCTGACGCACGCGAAGCCATCAGGCTTGTTCTGTTTGGCGAGAATGGCTGAGTTCTGAAGAACATGGCCTTCTTCCAGGGCATACTTGGTCAGAGACTGAACCGATCCCCATCCGCCAGCTGGTCCTTCATAGGGTTCATAATGGTCGCTGTCGTGCATGTGCTGTTCCTGGCAAGAAGGCTGGAACTGGCACAATCAGGCGGATACGGCTTGGTTCCCGGTCGCATTGTCGCTGCTGCCATCCGGGATCACAGGACGCGCACGGAGCTTGCATGCTAGCCAGCGCCGTGCGGGTAGTTCGATCCAGCGAAACACAAGGTAGGCCAGTGCCACCATGGCGATCACGACCACCAACGATGCCGTCCAGCGACCCAGAAGAGGGCTAAGACAATTGAGCGTGATGTAGCCGATGTTCTGGTGCAGCAGGTAAAGCGGGTAAGTGAGCCCTCCTATAGCGAGCAGCAAGGGAGTGGAGCGCACAGCACCGCCGAAGCGCACCGTCGCGATGAAAATGGCAAACAAAGCAAGGACGGCCGCGATCAACTCCGTGTCTTCCAGTGCAACACCATAATGCTCCACCATCCACTCTTGACCGCGGAACGATGTGGCGGTCGCAAGAAGCATGGCAGCGAACAACAAAACAAATGCGTAAAACGATGATCCCACTGTCCGGAGGCGATGCATGAGAATGCCGACGGCGAACCAACCTGAATATTCCGTGATGAGCAGCACACGCAGAGCGCTGCTGTTCAACACGAACTCGTTGATGGCCGAGATGAGCATCCAGCCTGCAACCAGGATCAGCAAGCGGCTTTTGATGAGGCCGGTCGCAATCCCCAGGGTCATCCAGCCGTAGAAGATCAGCTCCAGGACGATCGACCAATACACACCGTCAACGAAAGGCTGCCCAGCTGCCGGGGAGAAGATGAAGAGATTTGCCAGCCACTGTGCGGCTGAAACGGGAACGCGAGGGTCGGCAGCGGTGAATGCCACAAGGCACGTCAGACTCATGCAAACGGCGAAAGCGGGATAAATCCGCGCAAAGCGGAGCAGGGCAAAGGTCACGGCACCGCGTCCTTCCGCAGACCAGGCAATGACGAAGCCGCTAATCATGAAAAACAGGTTGACCCCGAGATAGCCGTACATCGCCATGCCGGCGACTTCCGGGTAGCCGACATCCAGGAAACCAGGAGCAGAGGAGCCACGAAAGAAGTAGTGGAAGGCAAGCACGCTTGAAGCGGCAACAAAGCGCAACGCGTCCAGTGCGGCGAGGCGGCCGTCGTGGTTAGGCAGTGATGCGCCGGGAGGAGTGCTCATGCAACTGCACTAGCCTTGATCGGCTGTCACGAACACACGCGGCAGGGAAAACCTTAAGAGAAGGTAAATGCCGTCGCGACCTTAAACGCTGCGCATCTACGTCCTTTCAGGGAAAAAGCAGAGCCTCATGTCCAATCATGATCATGGCAGTCGCCTGACATCACGGATCGTGGCCAGCCCCTTGTAGCCTTCTTTGCTTCCGACAGCCGCCATCGCATTGAACACCCGCTCCGCGTCGCCAAGGCGCTTGAGGTTGAGGTAGGCGTAACCGCGGATGGCCATGAGATCGACCCGCTCTGTCGCGATACGCGAGCGTTGGTCGAGGGCTAGAAGGGCCTCGTTGTAACGCTTCTGTTCATAGAAGCCGAGGGCGCGCTGGGTGAGGATGTCGACTTCCAGCTGATGTGAGCGCTTGGGATCTTGCGCAGCCTTGCTGGCAGACAAGGCCGCATCGTCCACCATGTTACGGCTTAGATAGGCGAGCGATTGGCCATAAGCGGCTTCACGCTGAACGGCGGCGTTTCCGGTTCGGATCGCCTGTTCGAAGGTCGCCGCGGCCTCCAGCGGGCGGTTCATTTCTGATAGGCACCAGGCACGAGCAAGAGCGGCTTGACCGGTCAGCTCGGTGTATTGGTCTGTCGTGGAACAATTGCGACCTTGAGGTGCACGCCCACCGCTTCGGGACCCAGCGTTTTGCCGTGGTTCGGCGCTTGCGACTGCTGCATTTCGGGTCCGGGTCGTGGTGTAAGCCTCTTGTATAGCCGCGCCGCGATTTGCGTCGTTGACGTCGGCGGGCGCCATGCGGTCAGACATAGCAATATTGGCTCCGGTGGGACCCTGAAGTGGCGCAGCGGAATAGGCTCCGGTCGCCGTCGCTGTTTGGGTTGCCGGGCCTGTATAAGCGGAGATCGTTGCTTGAGGGGCCGTTGTTGAGGCTGTCAACGGTGCGCTCGCCGGTCCGGTCAAAGGTGCGTCCGTTGGCGCAGGGATGCGCCGATTGGCTTGTGTCTGCTCAACCGGCTCGCCCAGATTCGCGATGCGTGTGGAATGCCCAGCCCACAGCCTCTGGATCTCTCGAACGCCGGCCTTGTCACCAAGCAGGTTGCGCGTCAGCACCAAGCCATAGGCGGATGGCTCGTCGTCCGGCTTCCACTGCAGCGCTGTCGTGAACCACTGAGCAGCCGTCTGATGCTGGTTGAGGTCGCGCGCATACCAGCCGAACTGCTGGGCCGCTGCGGGATCGCGGGTTTCGGCAGTTTCCTGTGCCATACGCGCCAGAATGGCAGGATCGATCGCAACGCGCGGCTCGCTCGCAAGGAAGTTGGCGGCGGCCGCCATGTAGACCTTGCGAATGTCGTCGTTCTCGTCGCGATACTTGTAGAGAATGTCTTCGGCTTCACCCGGCTTGTTCAAGGCGATCTTAGCCAATGCCAAGCCCTGCGAAGCCTCGGCGCTTTCTTCGCGATCACGCGATTTGCTGAACCAGAGTTCTGCATCCTGCGGCTGGTCACGGCGGATATAATACCAGCCAAGAAGGCGAGGGTCAGAGGCGTTGCCGGTATCCGGTTCGGCAACGGCCTTCACGGCATTGAGATCCGCTGGCGGCACAACAAGCTTAGGGTCCTGGCCCGCATTGGCGACGGTCTGGCGGGATAGAGCCAAGCGAGCTTCCTGGAACTCGCCCTTACCGTCTGGACCGGTACGTTCCGTTGCAAGCAGTTGATCCACCAAAGGCTTGGGCAGAAGTGGGATCGCCTTTTCCACAGTTGCCAGACGCTGTGCGGGATCAGTGCAGCTATCGAGCACGTATTTGTAGGCGTCGCGTGCGCGTTCCGGGCGCTCGGTTTTTGCAAAGGCTTCTGCCAGTCGCCAAAGCACGTCGACTTCAGCGCAGGTCAAGAGGCTCGGCGTTTCAGCCGCAGTGCGCACAACGGTTTCGTATTGCTTTAGATCGGATGCGTTGATCAGCCGTTCGCGCGCTTCGGCAACGCTTAAACGTTCGAGCATGTCCGCCGGCACCTGCCAGCTGGGATCCGCTGTCTGGCGGTCGGCGATCGCTTTGCGCATCTCGGCATATTTGCCCTGCGAATAGAGCTGCCACATAGCATCGAGTTGCGGATCGCCAACATTCGGCACGGCAAGCGGATCCGCTGGCGGGGTCCAGTCCGGATACAAAGCACGAAGGCGAGCAATTTCCGCATCGAGACGGCGCTGATCCCCCTGACGGGCGAAATAGCGCAGCGCACTCTCATCGATAGCGGGCCTGGCTGCAACTGCCGGGGCAGGCACAGCGGGAGCGGGTACACTGCCATTCGGAGACGTGTCAGCCTGTGCGAGCAAGATCGACTGATCTTCCGGCGCCTCGCTGGCATAGGCTGCAAAAAACGAGGTCGAGCGAACATGCTTGACCGGCAAGCCGGAGAGCCTGTCGCTTTTGCCTGGCGACGTCAGACCCAGGCGGTCGTCTTTATCGCTCTGCACTGCGGCTGGTGGGACTGAACCGGTTGAACGAAAATCCACCAGGGGTGCAGGCGCCGGTGGAAAGCTGATCTGAGGGGATTCTCGCATCGAGTCCCGCACTTGCAGCAAGGCTGTAGTGCTGAGGCTGGTGAGGATCGCAGTTGCGACGATCGCCGTTTTCACGCGCAGCCTCCAGGGATGTTCCTCAGATAAGACAAGGCAAGCAACTGCAGGGTGGACGGATAATAATCCGTCGGTGTGAAGCGCAGCAGATCCTGCGGCAGGGGCTTCTTGTCGACAACGCAAGCAACTAGAGACGGGATGATCCTGTATCCCGGGTCACTCAGCGTGGCGCTGACCGCGCCGCTCTTCAACTCCACCAGGGACAAGCCTGGCCCGCCAGCATCCGCCATGAACGGCCGCAGAAGGTTGCGATCGGTGATGCCTGCGCGCACCATGTAAAGCGGAATGCGGATGGCGTTGTAGCTGAATTCCGCAGGAAAGCCTTCTGCGGGCACTGGGCTCTGTTTGATTGAGACCCACTCTGCAGGCAGCTGGCGATCACCGAACCGAGCCGTTTGCACCAGGGCCTGGCCAGACCGCGATAAGGCCTTCCAGTCTGTCGCCTTGTCGCGTGTTGCAAAGCGCGTCATGGCTTCGAACACCCAATAGGAAGGATTGACGACCGGGCCATCCTCGCGCTCGGTGCTTTTGAAGCCGGTCACACCGGGCAGCAGCGTGATGCTTCCTCCTGGCGTACCCACCACGACATGCTTGCCGATCGCAGCGATCATCGACTGCGCTGCACTCGTCAGATCCGGCCGCTGCCAGGTTTCTCCGGCAAGAGACAGCGCATAGGCGATCAGGATATCGCCGTCGCTGGCATTGTTGGCATCGGTAACGTGAGGCGTCTTGTTGGGGTCCCAGCGCCAGACCGCCAATCCGTCATCGCGAAGCAGCAACTCGGTCTTGGTGAAGGTCCAAATCTGGTCGAAATCCGCAACGCTGTTGGCGAGAAACGCCAGAATGAGACCGTAGCCTTGGCCTTCCGAATGGCTGATGTTGCCATTGGCCGTGTCGATGATGCGACCGCTCGGATCGAGGAACTTCGCCTTGTAGGCGGTCCAGTCCTCGACGCTGATAGTCCCTGCTGTGGCGGTCGCCGTTTGGGTTTGGGCCTGGGCAGGCACGGCAAGTCCAATCATCAGGGCGAGGGCGGAAGCCGCGAGCAAACGGAGGGTCATTGGCGCCTTCCTAAGTTCTTCAGGAGAGTCGCCGTGGCGATCCCCAAGAGCATGCACATGACAGACAAACCAGCGGCGTAGGACAGCACGTTGCCTGACAGCCAATTGGCTATGATGAGACGATAATTGGCGACCGAGAAAGGTTGCGTTTCGCGAAACTCGAAGGTGCTGACATCGCGCGTCGAGGTGATATCGCCGGTGGCGTTGTAGAGCGTCATCTCACCGCCCACCTTGTTCCACTGATCGGTGTGAACGAGACCATCCGCGCCTTGCCACAATGCGTCAGCCGTTGGTGCGGTCACCATCGTCCAAATGTGGCGCTCGTCGGGGCCGGGGCGCTGGGCGACCACGAGCGACGCATCTGCTGGCGGGGTGAGCGGTTCTGCCATGCGCGGCGTCAGGCGCAGCGTGTCGAGCGAAATGTCGAACTTGCTGTTCAGCCATTCGCTGAAGCTGCTGACTTGCCCGCGCCAACCAGCGCCGGAAAGTTGGTCCCGCCACTTGTCAAAGGTAGCCGTGGTCTGGCCGGCATTTCGGTTGTCGGTCGGAAGATTGGTTTCCTGACCCCAACTCACGCGGCTGTCCGCCGTCAAACCAACCTGCGTCAGCACTTCTGGGTCGAACCGACCGATCGGACCGAAGAACATGGCGTCCCGTTCGCCGATCGCCTGGACCGATATGACCGGCTCGATCGCAAAGGGTCGCCCGGCGGCAAGCGACATTCGGGCCAGTAGGGTCGCCGCTGTCGAAAGCGAGCCGACCTCACTCTTGTCGACCATCACAGGGATCGGCGCAGTCGAGCGGTTGTATGGAAAGCCGGTTCCGGCCGTGCGCGCGAGGTTGGGTAATTGGGCCATGCGGGCAAAGCGAGGCATCTCGAAAGCCGACGTATCGAACAGCACGAAGCGCGAGTCGGTTTGACCCGATGCGCCCGGCGCGCAGACTGCGTCCTTTGCAGTCATAAGCACGGCTTCAAGGGCAATCGTGTTTGTGCCTGGCCGGAAGTGGCGCATCGTTACCGGAACGGGCAGCTTGCGCAAAATGGCGCCGCCGGCGTTGGTGATCGGCACGGTCGCGGCAATATTGCCGTTGACATAAACGTCGATGTGGCTGCCCGGCTGAACCTCAGCGGAATAAGCGGCGTCCAGAAGCAGGCGTGCTTGACCGTAGTCGTTGGCGTAGAAATCGGACGGAATGCCGATCAGAAAGTCGGTACGAAAGCGACGACCGGCAAACTCCTCGGTTCGCAACCCAAGCTGAGCGAATGATTGCTGGCCAGCCTCGAAAAAGATCGGTGCATCGGGGTAGTGCCACGCTTCCGTCGAGAGGTTTGTCCGCGTGCTATCCAAAGGCCGATCCGCCGGAGCGATGACGCTTTCTACCGAGGAAGCAATCGACTGCCAGGTCGGACCGGTCACCACCATCGTGCTCGGGCCGGTTCGCTGATCGTCAACAAAGGTGATCGTCGGCGAAACGGTTGCGCCATCCGGTACGGTTTGGAGGACTTTCGAAATCTCGGCAGGCAGGCCGACCACGATGTTGAGTGCGCCTTCCGCCAGATTGGCCTGCGGCTCCCGCGACACGGAAATGCGCTGGTTCGGCATGTTGGCGAAAACAGCCAGGCCCTGCGACAATCGAAGGACAGGCCCTGTGGCGGCAGGACTGTCTATGCCGGGCGCGATGATGTTGAAACGCGTGCTGCCTTCTTCATCGACACCGATCGTCGCAACATCCTCGAAATTCGTGATTCGGCGCGACGCATTCTGCCCAAAAGTCAGGAACGTACGCTCGGGCGCAATCTCAGACCATAGTTCATAGGTCGACTGGATGGTGCAGTCGGTTCGATGGCGCTGTGAGACTTCGAACGAGATGAGGTTCTTGCCCGCCCGCATCACATCCTGCGGCAGGTTGACGGTGACGTCGCTGACACCCTCAGACGATTGAACCGGCTGGTCCAGAACAGTGATCCCGTTCATCACGACCTTTAGTCGCGACAACTCTGGCGCAATCACAAGAGCGTTCTGGTAGCCGAGGTGAAACTGGGTGGCGGTGCGTGCTTCATCCGCCGTGAGTTGAACAGTCCATTGCTGACGTGCGATTTCGCCGTTGAGCGACATCTTATCGCTAGGAATAAGGAAGCGCCGAAGGCTGCCGCTGGGGGGCTGCGTCGATGGCGAAGACACCATGGATGCGGAAGGCAGAGCTGTCGTCGACGTTGCTGGCGCGCTCGATCGTGGATGCGCGAGCGGAACGGCGGCGGGTGTTGCTGGTGGCGTCGGCGTCGTTGCAGGCGGAGCAACTGGAGGCTGCGTCGGCACGACAGGTGCAGTCGGCGCTGTCGGGGCTTGCGGCTCATCCTTCCGCTCCGTCGACATGTCGAACGGAACCGACTGGCCGGAAGCCAGCACAGTCGTGACCAAGAGTGACGTGAGAATGGTGGCCGTGCGCTTCATCTGGCGGCCTTTACAGCAGGCTTGGCCGGACGAGCTGAGCGCGCCAGATACACCAACCCGCGATAGGTCTGGAACAAGGCCAGGCCGAAGAAGCGAACGCTGCCTTTCAGCAGGCCCGGGTTGCCGCGGCGCGACAATTGGAACTGCGTCCACTGGCTGGAATCCGCGAACACCAGATCAGAGATGAGCTTCTGGTGCAGCGGCTCCTGCGGTGCGAACAGGCAGCCGATCGCCGTGGTCTCGCCGAGCGTTTGCACATTGCGAATGTTCATCGGGAGGATATGCGGCTGCTGGTCGAAATAGGTCTTGAAGCGAACGCCGGAGAGATCGTTGACCTTGGCTGCGGATGCCTCGTGGCCGTAGAGCACGATGCGCACGCCATAAACCGATACGTCCTCGATCGTGCCGGGCAGCCAGTTGTCGCCGAACTGGAATTCGCAGCGACGGCTCACCTTGATGCGGCGGGTAATCTGACGCTCGCCGCGTTCCGACACTACGCCGAGTGCGGCGCCTGCCATGATCAGGTTCAGCAAGTTCCAGCCGCCCACGACGAGCGTCACGTCCGCCTTAAAGGGCTCGGTGTAAACGCGGTAGATCGTGACGAAGACCGCCACAACAAGAACGGCGAAGACGATGAAGAAGGGTGTCGAGATTTCTGACAAGCGGCTGGTCGAGATGGACTCATCCTTGGCCGTAACCTTGAAGGTCGGCTTGCTCGGATGGAGAATGACGGAAATGACGGCCGGCAGGAGATGCACGGTCTGCACATACTCGTAGAGTTCGGAAATCCAGGGCCAGCGGAAGGCGCCATAAAGGTAGTTCTGCATGATCAGGTTCACGACCATGTAGGTCAGCGTATAGGCCATGAACTCGCCGCCCGAGGCGGTGAAGATTTCGAGATCAAAGAACAGGTAGAACAAGGGCGCGACCAGGAAGATCGCGCGCGGGAACGGAAACAGCCAAAACAGCGTCGACGACATGTAGCAAAGGCGCTGGGGCAGCGAGAGCCCACGCTTCAAGGGCGGAAAGCGATAACGCAGGATCTGCATCATGCCTTGAGCCCAGCGGCTGCGCTGCCCGATGAAGCTCGCAAAGGTGGCAGGCTGCAGACCGGCGATCAACGGCTTGTCGATATAGATCGACTTCCAGCCTTTGCCGTGCAGCGCAAGGGCCGTCTCGCAGTCTTCGGTGATCGAAATACCACTGAAGCCGTCGGTTTCAGCGAGCGCCTTGCGTGACAGTACGGCGGCAGAACCGCAGAAGAACGATGCGTTCCACTTGTCGAGGCCGCGTTGAATGATGCCGTAGAACATCTCGTTCTCGGACGGCATTTTCTCGAAGGTCTGGAGGTTGCGCTCCAGCGGATCGGGATTGAGGAAGAAGTGCGGCGTTTGAACGAGGAACAGCTTGTCCTCTTCGGCGAAGTAACCCACCGTTTCCAGAAGGAAGTCGCGGGCAGGGGCGTGATCGGCATCGAAGACGGCAATCAGATCGCCGGTCGAATGCTCCAGCGCGTTGTTGAGGTTGCCGGCCTTGGCATGCTCGTTTCGCTCGCGGGTGATATAAGTCGCACCGAGATCTTCCGCCAGCTTCTTGAGCTCGACATAGCGGGCTTCGGCCGCATGCGCGTCGGTGATTTTGGCCGAGTTGCGCTTCTGCACCGAGCCGCCGTCATCAAGCAGCCAGACTTTGAACTTATCGGCCGGATAGTCCATCGAGACGGACGCGGCGATCGTCTTCGCCAAGAGGTCGGAGTCTTCGTTGTAGGTCGGAATAAAGACGTCCACGGTTGGCAGATCGTCCCATTTCTCGCGCTGCTCCTTTGCCCGCGACGGCTTTGCAGGCAGCGGCAGAGCAACCACGAAAAGGCTGATCGCCAGCATCATCACGCTGTACATTTCCGCGAGATACAGCAGCAGACCGGGAATGAAATCTTCGAGCTGGTTGACCGGCGGCAAGGTGCTGGTGGTGCGCCAGTAGACATAGCGCATGACGATCGCCGTACCGAAAGCCAGCGAGATCAGGCGCCAGATGCCTTCCGCGCTGATCGACTTCAGGATCATCATCACGGACAGCACGAACAAGCCGGCGATAAGCTGCGTCCGCAAGCTGATCGGCAGCGTAACGAGCGCGATCACGGCTACCGACATGGCGGCCCAGAATGCTACGATGACGAGCTTGCGCATCAGCGCTTGTTTCCCTTTAGCAGTGCTTGGAACAAGGCAACGAACCGCTCGATCGTGCTTGTCTGCATAAATACCTCAAAGGCATGAGGGTTAATGCGTCGTGAACTTTCGTTAACCTCGGTCGAAAACCTCCATGACCGTGTATAAATCCTTGCCGTACCACGAGAATTCGCAGCCGCCCTGCGATGCATCCGGTGTTCCAGATCAACGCGCGGCATTGCGGCGTTAGCGGTTTTCGGGGGGCGGAGGCACAGCTCCGAACCCGCTTGAAGCAGATGGCGACGCGATCGGCACGGCAGATCGCGGCGTGGACTGTGCGGGCCTGGATGCAGCCGGCACTGTCGGCAGGAGTGTGGACACCGAACGTATAGGGGCGGTGTTCGAAGCAGCTGGTGAGCTTGGCGTTACAGCGGCAGAACTGGTTCTAACCGCAGCGGGTGGCGGCGGAACGGCGGGTCCAACAGGTTGCGGGAGCTCGACTGGGGCCGCTACGGCAGGTGCTACCGTTCGTGTCCGACGCGGTGTCCGAACAACAGGTGCGGCTGGCGCCGGCGGCAGGACCGGCTCTAGCTGTCCCATTGCAGTCGGGTAAACATCGGGACCAGGCGAGCCCAAGCCCTCAGGAACCGCTGCTGGCTGACCATAGGGGTTCCAGCCCGCCGCATCCACGAACACATTGGCCGTGTAACCATACATGACAGCCAACAGCTGCGCTTCGGTGGCGCCTGTCTCGCAGAGCCGCAGTCGAATATCGATCGACCCGCGGTCGTTCCATGTGAACTGGCGCGAGCGAATGTTCTGGAACCCATACAGACATGTCTCGCGGCCCTTCCGGCCAACCGCATAGCCGAAGGCGCCATAGCGGTTCTGAACATAGAAGGGCGCGCGCTGGAGGGGCATGCCAGGCACAACACGCCGCACTTCGCTGTCTATGTTGCGCAATGGCTGGAACTGCTCGGGCATGGCCGTCTGGCCTTCGGCAACCGCTTTGATCGGCCCATAAAGACGAACGCGAAACCCGTTCTGCACCGGCAAACTTGAATTTGTCGCGAGCGCAATATCTTGCTGGATACCGTTTGTGTAAGTGCGCTCGGTGACCGCTACAACTGCAGGTCCACCCGGAGGCGGCAAGATGTAGGCGGAGCTGTTTGCGACGGTGCGTTCGCTCGACGAAGTTCCAACCTGCATCGTCCGCGTGCAGCCGGCCGTCGCGAAAACCGCTCCGGCTGCCAGGAATATCAGCCCTAATCGGCCCGCGGTGGTCGAGTTGCTGCGCTTCATGGCCGATTTTCATAGAAGATTCGGCAAGGAGCATGAAGGGTAGCCGGATCAAACTATCCAGACCGGCGCAAGTTTCGCGTCAGGCTTTGGCGCAGGCTTTAAGTGTTTATTGTAGCTCGCAAATCTACTGACACGTCATCGGCCGGATGCGAGCCTCAGATGCAGCGGCCGCCGTCGACTTCCATGGCTACGCCCGTGATCATGCTGGCCTCGTCCGAGCACAGGAATGCAGCTGCGTTGCCCATGTCCTCCGGCGTCGAGAAGCGGCCGATTGGGATTGTTGACAGGAACTTGGCACGGGTGTCCGGCGTGTCTTCGCCCATGAAGGTCTTGAGCAGCGGTGTATCCCCAGCCACAGGGTTGATGGCGTTGACCCGAATGCCGAAGGGCGCAAGCTCGACCGCCATGCCGCGTGTGGCGGTGATGGCCCAGCCCTTCGATGCATTGTACCAGGTCAGGTTCGGACGGGGGCTGACGCCACCGGTCGAGGCGACATTCAGGATCGCGCCATATTTTTGCGCCTTGAACAGCGGCACCACGGCCTTGGCGCCGAAGTAGATCGCCTTCATGTTTACGGCTGCGACCCGGTCGAAGACATCCTCTTCAACGGACTCGAGTGGCTGGGGCAGGTGGCCGACGCCGGCATTGTTGACGAGGATATGGATGCCGCCGAACGCCGATTTTGTAGCTTCGACGATAGACTCGAACCCGCCTTGTGAGGCAACATCAGCTTCGAAGGCTTTCGCCTGCTCGCCGATGGACTCGGCGACGCTTGTGGCACCTTCGAGATTGCGATCCGCGATCAGCACCCTGGCGCCTTCCGCTACAAACTTGCGCACGATGCCTTCGCCGAAGCCCGATCCGCCGCCCGTGACGATGGCAATCTTGTCTTGAAGACGCATGAGGTTGCTCCCTGCTCTATGCCGATGGTAGTTGATGGCTTAAAGTGCGCATGGCGCTTTCTTGTCAACCGGCAGCCACGACTCAGGCAATTGCCTTGTTGCTGCCGCATTTCGTTAATGCAGTACTAAGGGTTGGTTGTGCACAACAACAGTGAAGGCGAAAGCTCAGGGACGGGCGCCGCTGAACCACGATCCGGGTGTATGCCGGTATGAGTAGTGTGTACGTGGGGACAAACAGGATGCGAGTGGCTTCCGTAAACGGAGTTCGACGTATCACGGGCGTAGTTGCAGTTTCGATGCTGGCCGTTCTGGTCGCATCCTGCGCAAGCCAGCAGAAGACGTCTTCCTCCAAGAAGACGCGGTCCAAGGAATATTTCGCGGAGTCCGTTTATGGCGTGAAGGCGAGCCCTCGCGTCAGCAATTTGCGCACCAAGCTGCCGCGCGGCGGCGGTCGCGATCAGACCGGCAAGCCCTACATGGTAAAGGGTCGCTGGTATTATCCCAAGGAAGAAAAAGGCTACTCCAAGACTGGCGAAGCCTCTTGGTATGGCTCGGCTTTTCACGGTCGTTTGACCGCCAACGGCGAAATCTACGACATGACGCATCTCACAGCCGCGCATCCCACGATGCCGCTGCCGAGCTATGCTCGCGTCACAAATACGAAGAACGGCAACTCCGTCATCGTGCGCGTCAACGATCGTGGCCCCTACGAGAAGGGTCGTGTGATCGATCTGTCGCAGAAGGCTGCGGAGATGCTCGATTACGCCCACACCGGCATGGCCGCTGTGAAGGTGGATTATGTCGGTCGCGCCCCGCTCGACGGCAAGGACGACAGCTTCCTCATGGCGTCGTATCGCCCTGGCCGTGGCGCGCTGGATCCAAGCGATGGCATGCCGACCGGCGTTATGGTCGCCATGAATGGCGCGACGCCGAGCAGCTCTTCTTCAAGCGCTTCGACGGTGGCTTACCCGAATGGTGGTTTAGCTGCCTTCGGCGCGGTATCGGTCGCATCCGTGGTTCTGCCGGATTATGGTCCGATGGCGCCGGATCGGCCCAGCGCGTTCCAGGTTGCCGGTACAACGATGCCGGTGCTTGGTTACGCCGAGCAGCGTTCCGCCAAGGCAGCCGCCGCCTTCTCCGCACTGGAAGGCAAGGCGCCCGTTGCCGCTGCCGTCGCACAGCAGTGGAAGCAGGCACTCGATGGCTTGAACGAGTATGTCGCGGTCGGCACTTATGCCACGCAGGCAGAAGCGCTCGAGCAGTCGGCAGCCCTGTCTTCCTTCGGCAAGATCGGCTTCGAAACGTCTGACGCTGGCGTTGCACTCACGCTGCGCCCGGATGGCCGCGCCACCATCGACGACCTGTTGCAGGCTGCCTGGGACAATGGCGCGTCTGATGCGTTCGTGATCCACGACTGACAAGTCGTTTACCTCCGTCTGCTAGGACACAGGAGGACAAACCTCCTTGAAGGGCAGACGAGGATGGCAGTGTTGACCCAAAGACGTCGCGGCAGCCTGGTTGCTCTGAGCCTGGCACTCGCACTGCTTACGCCGACGGCATGGGCGCAAGGCGATGGTCCAAAGCCGTTTGAGACGAAGGCGCCGCAAGCCTATCTCATGGAAGCGAAAACTGGCACGGTCCTGTTTTCCAAGCAGCCGGAAACGCTGATCGCACCGGCGGCCCTTGCCAAACTCATGACCATGGAAGTCGTGTTCGACGCGCTGAAGACAAGCCGCGTCAAGCTCGACGACATTTATACGGTCAGCGAAAACGCCTGGCGCAAAGGCGGCGCTCCGTCACGCGGCTCCACCATGTTCGCCGCACTTAAGTCGAAGATCACGCTGAACGACCTCATCCAGGGCGCGATCGTTCAGTCCGCCAACGACGCCTGCATCATCATCGCCGAAGGCATGGCCGGGTCGGAAGAAAAGTTCGCCGAGCTGATGAACCAGCGCGCGCGTGCGATCGGGCTCAAGCAGTCGGTCTTCAAGAACGCCACCGGCCTGCCGGCCGAAGGGCAGGTGGTCAGCCTCAGCGAACTTGCATTTCTCGGTCGTCACATCTGGCAGACTTACCCTGAATTCTACCGCATCTTTGCGCAGCCGGAATTCACCTGGAACAAGATCACCCAGCGCAATCGCAACCCGCTGCTTTCTTACGGGATCGGCGCGGACGGCCTGGGCACCGGCTATACGGAAGCCAGCGGATACGCGATCCTTGGTTCGGCTGAGCAGAATGGCCGCCGCTTGTTTGCGGCCATGAGCGGCATGACGAGCGAAGCAGAGCGCGCGCAAGAAGCGCGCAAGCTGCTGGATTACGGATTGAACGGCTTCGAAGATGCGCACCTGTTCGATGCCGGCGCCATCATCGGCACGGCACGTGTTTACGGTGGCATGAAGCAGGAGGTGCCGCTTAAGGCACTCGATCCGGTCGAGGTGTTCGTGCCGCTAACCGACAAGGATCTCGTGAAGGTGCACCTCGTCTATGACGGGCCATTGCGCGCACCCATTGCCTCGGATCAGCCGATCGGTTCGCTCCAGGTCTGGATCGGCGACAATCTCGCAAAAAGCTTTCAGTTGGCTGCAGCCGAGGATGTGGCACTCGGCTCGCTCAGCAGCCGCGCAGCGGATGCCGCTCATGAGCTTGCCTTTGGATGGCTACGCTAGATCCAATCACCCGCGGCTGGATATGCTCCGGCGTATAGCTTAGATGTCCGGCAGGCGGATTGGCTGCCAGGACGGCATCTTTGGCAAACGGGTTTTTCATCACATTTGAAGGCGGCGAGGGGGCAGGCAAGTCCACTCAAATTCGCCGCTTTGCCCAGCGGCTGGAAGCGGCCGGCTGCGAGGTCGTGGTTACGCGTGAACCCGGCGGCTCACCCGGTGCCGAGGCGGTCCGCCATGTGCTTTTGTCAGGCGCTGCCGAGCCGTTCGGGCCGAAGACCGAGGCGATCCTGTTTTCTGCCGCGCGTGCCGATCACGTCGATACGGTCATCCGTCCGGCGGTTCAGGCGGGTAAGGTCGTGCTCTGCGACCGCTACATGGATTCGTCGCGCGTTTACCAGGGCGTCACCGGCAACCTCGATCCGGCCTTCATGCAAGGGCTGGAAGCCCTGGCAATTGACGGCATGCTGCCTGATCTCACACTCATCCTGGATATCGATCCGCGCCTTGGCCTCACGCGCGCCAATCAGCGCCGGGGCAGCGATGTGGCCGATCGCTTCGAGAAGGAAACGCTGGCGATCCACCGCGCCCGTCGTGACGCCTTTCTGGCTATTGCCCGCGCAGAACCCGACCGGTGCGCTGTGGTCAATGCCTCGCACGATGTCGAGCGGACCGCGCAAGGCATCTGGCAGGCCGTGAAGGAACGTCTCCCGGAGCTTGCACAAGCCGACAAGGTGGGCGGCGGCGATGTATGAACGCCTCGCACCCCTGACGCACGACTCGCTCGACGACATTCCGGAGCCATCTGAGACTTTACGCCTCGTCGGACATCATGAAGCGCGCGAAATGCTGCGCTCCGCCCATGCTGCGAGCAAGCTCCACCACGCCATGCTGCTGTCCGGTCCGCAGGGTATCGGCAAGGCTACGCTCGCCTTTCAGTTCGCAGCTCAGCTGCTGGGTGAGGGCATGCCCGGCGGCTTCGATCCCCGCGATCCTGCTGGTGCCCTTTACCGCCAGATCGCCAGCGGCGCGCATCCCGGCGTCCTTCATCTTAGCCGCCCTTACGACGACAAGACGAAGAAATTTCGCACTGTTATCACAGCAGATGAGATCCGCCGCGTCAGTCGATTTCTGTCTCTGCGAACGCATGATGGCGGCTATCGCGTCGTGATCGTCGATCCTGCTGACGACATGAATCGCAGTGCGGCCAATGCCTTGCTGAAGAATTTGGAAGAACCACCTTCAAAGGTACTGTTCATCCTGATCTCGCATTTGCCCGGTCGGCTTCTGCCTACCATCCGCTCGCGCGCGCAGGTCATAAAGTTTCACCCGCTGAGCGCAGACGAGCTGTTCGAAGCGATGGGCTCGTTCGCAGCCGCGCTACCGAACACGGCTGAGGAACGTGCTGAACTCGCACGACGTGCCGGCGGCAGCCTAAGGGCAGCGATCCTTCTAACGCTTCATGGCGGGCTCGAGATCGCGCAGGCGACCGACCAGCTGATTTCTGGCCGCTTGGATGATGTTGCGGCTGCCTACAAGCTGGCGGATGCTGTCACCGGCCGTGAAGCCGGCATGCAGTTTCAGCTGTTCAATGCCTATGCGTTGCAAAGGCTGTCGGAAGCGGCAACGACGCTCGGGCGCGACGGTCATACGGCAGCCGCTGCGCGGGTCGCCGATGCCTGGAACGATGCCACACGACGCATCGGGGAAGCGGAAGCCTACAACCTCGACAAGAAGCAGCATGTGATGTCCATGCTTCAAACGCTTCGCGAGCAGCTTGCAGCCTAAGCATCTGGCCATCCGGGCAGGGATGGTCTAGGAGGCAAGCTTTCCCAATTGGCCGCTCCCGCATGTCCGAAAAATACTACATCACGACCGCGATCTCTTATCCCAATGGCAAACCGCATATCGGCCACGCCTATGAACTGATCGCCTGTGATGCGATGGCTCGCTTTCAGCGCAAGGATGGCAAGGACGTCCTGTTCCTGACGGGCACCGATGAGCACGGCATCAAAATGCTGCAGACCGCGCGCAAGGAGGGCATCCCCGTGCGCGAGCTGGCGGATCGCAACACCGCCGAATTCCAGCGCATGGCTGCATCTCTGAACGCATCCAACGACGACTTCATCCGCACCACGGAAGAGCGTCACAAGATCGCTTCGCAGGCGATCTGGAAAGCCATGGAAGCCAACGGGGACATCTACAAGGGTGGCTATGCCGGCTGGTATTCCGTGCGCGACGAA
Source organism: Tianweitania sp. (assembly GCF_032053605.1). Lineage (NCBI taxonomy): Bacteria > Pseudomonadati > Pseudomonadota > Alphaproteobacteria > Hyphomicrobiales > Phyllobacteriaceae > Tianweitania > Tianweitania sp. The sequence continues at coordinate 25,282 of NZ_DAMBUH010000024.1, read as the reverse complement.
GCCTTTTACGGTGAGGAAGAAACCGAAGTTCGTGCAGACGACGTCCGCTACGGCTCGCAGGGTACGCCGGTGGAGTGGATCGAAGAGGAAAGCTACTTCTTCCGTTTGTCGGCCTATCAGGACCGGCTGCTCGCCCTCTACGAGTCTAAACCGGGCTTCATCGCGCCGACCGAACGTCGCAACGAGATCGTAAGCTTTGTGCGCTCCGGCCTCAAGGATCTGTCGATTTCGCGCACGACCTTCGACTGGGGCGTCCCTGTTCCTGGCGACGAGAAACACGTGATGTATGTCTGGGTCGATGCACTGACCAACTACATTACGGCGGCCGGCTTCCCAGATGTGAATGCTCCACGCTGGAAATATTGGCCGGCCGACGCGCATGTCATCGGCAAGGACATCACACGCTTCCATGCGGTCTACTGGCCAGCCTTCCTGATGTCGGCCGGCATCGAACTCCCGAAGCGCGTATTCGGCCACGGTTTCGTGTTGAACAAGGGAGAAAAGATGTCGAAGTCCGTTGGCAACGTCCTCGATCCGATGGCGCTTGTTGATCACTACGGGCTTGATCGTCTGCGCTACTTCCTGTTGCGCGAAGTGCCGTTTGGCCAGGATGGCAACTATAGCCATGAAGCCATCGTCAACCGCACCAATGCGGATCTCGCCAACGACCTTGGCAATCTCGCACAGCGCTCGCTGTCCATGATCGCCAAGAATTGCGAGGGCAGGGTGCCGTCGTCGGCGGCGACGAACGACATCGATCGTGCGATCCTGGCGCAGGCCGATGCAGCTCTCGCGACGGCTCGGACAACGATGGCTGAGCAGGCCACGCATCATGCGCTCGCTGCGATCTTCGCCGTCGTGTCGGAAGCCAACCGCTACTTCGCGGCCCAGGAGCCTTGGGCGCTGAAGAAGACCGATCCGGCCCGCATGGAAGCCGTGCTTTATACCACGGCGGAGGTCATCCGGCGGATCGCCATTCTTTGCACGCCGTTCATCCCGGCTTCGGCCGACAAGCTGCTCGATCAATTGGACGTGCCGGCCGACAAGCGCAGCTTTGCTGATCTCGGCGACGTCGGCGCGCTGAAGGCCGGTGCGAGCCTGCCGGCTCCACAGGGCGTGTTCCCGCGCTACGTCGAAAGTGAGACCGGGCAGGCCTGATCATGCTGGTTGATAGCCACTGCCACCTCGATTTCCCGGACTTCGAGGCTGAACGCGACGCGATCGTTGATCGCGCGCGTGCGGCGGGTGTCGGCACGATGGTGACGATTTCCACGCGCGTCCGGCAGTTCGACCGGCTGCGCGCGATCGTGGCGGCTTATGACGATGTCTGGTGCTCGATCGGCACGCATCCGCATCAAGCCGGTGAGGAAGCGGACGTCACGCTGGACGAAATCCTGCGTATTGCCGAGGAACCGAAGGTCGTGGCGATCGGCGAAGCGGGTCTCGATTACTTCTATGACAAGGCGCCGCGCGATTTGCAGGCGCAGGGTTTTCGTACACATATCGCGGCCGCGGGCACCACCGGCCTGCCGCTCGTGATCCACGCCCGCGATGCCGACGAGGACGTGGCGACCATCCTTCGCGAAGAAAGCGAGAAGGGTACCTTCCCGTTCATTCTGCACTGCTTCTCATCCGGCCCGGAACTTGCAAGGGTTGGTGTCGAACTTGGCGGTTACGTCTCATTCTCCGGCATTCTGACCTTCAAGAAGTCGGAAGCCCTACGGGAGATCGCAGCCAGCGTGCCGCGTGACCGCCTGCTCGTGGAAACTGACGCTCCCTTCCTCGCGCCGCTTCCACATCGAGGCAAGCGCAACGAACCATCCTTCGTGGTCAACACTGCGCGGGTGCTGGCTGAGGTTCACGGCGTATCGCCAGAAGAAATGGCACAGGCCACGACAGACAACTTCTTCCACTTGTTCGCCAAGTGCCGGCGTCCAGCGGACGCTGCCTGATCGCATGGCTGATCGGCTGCGCCTGACTATCCTTGGCTGCGGCTCGTCGCCGGGCGTGCCGCGTCCGAACGGCGACTGGGGCGCTTGTGATCCTTCGAACCCGAAGAACAAGCGCAAGCGCGCTGCCGCCTTGGTCGAGCGCATTTCTGATCGCGGCGTTACCCGCGTGGTCATCGACACCGGTCCCGACTTTCGCGAGCAAATGATCGCCGCCAAGGTCGACTTCATCGATGCTGTCGTTCTGACTCACGCCCACGCCGACCACATTCACGGCATCGATGATCTGCGCAGCTACTATCTCGACAAGCGCCAGTTGATTGATGTCTATGCCGATCAAATGACTTTCGAGCGCGTCGATCAGGCGTTCGGTTATTGCTACACGACACCGCCAGGCAGCAGCTATCCGCCAATCCTGCGCGACCGGCGCATTCAACATTTCGAGCCGTTCACGATTGAAGGGAAGGGGGGTGCCCTCACCTTCGAGCCCCTGTCGCAACAACACGGCGACATCATCTCGCTTGGCTTCCGACTCGGTTCGATCGCTTATTGCTCTGATGTGAGCCAATATCCCGACGCAACCGCCGAAAGGCTGAACGGTCTGGACTGCCTCGTCATCGACGCACTTCAGTATCGCAGCCATCCAAGCCACTTCTCCCTTAGCGAAGCACTTGGCTGGATCAAGCGTCTCGCGCCAAAGCGCGCGGTGCTCACCCATATGCACGTCCCGCTCGACTATGACGTCGTCGAGCGTGAAACCCCTGATCATGTTTCGCCGGCCTTTGATGGTCTGGTGATCGAAGCGGATTGCGTGGATCAAGCCTGAGAGATCTCGTCGGCCGCTTGACAGAACGGTCTTCGCAGTGACGTCATACGTTTGGCCAATTGTTTGTTTGAACGCGCTGATGGAGGTTCGGCGCATACAACCTTGATGGCTGCAATTTTGGGAGGAATTGATGAAACGTGCTGCTCTGGCTTCGAGCCTAGCCTTGCTTCTTGGCGCGAGCCCGGTTTTCGCGCAGGAAATTTCCGATGACGTCGTAAAGATCGGAATTTTGAACGACCAATCCGGAGTTTATGCCGACTTTGGCGGCAAAAATTCCGTAGAAGCGGCCAGAATGGCCGTCGAAGACTTCGGCGGAACAGTGCTTGGAAAGCGGATCGAGATCGTTTCGGCCGACCACCAGAACAAGGCCGACATCGCCGCAAACATCGCGCGCCAGTGGTACGATCTGGAACAGGTCGACACGATCATGGACCTGACCACGTCGTCGGTTGGCCTGGCGGTACAGGCGTTATCGGCAGAAAAGAAGAAGATCACCATCAACACCGGCGCTGCAACCGCGGAGCTGACGGGCAAGCAATGCACGCCATACGGCTTCCATTGGGCCTATGACACGCATGCTCTGGCCGTGGGAACAGGCGGTCAGTTGGTGAAGGAAGGCGGGGATAGCTGGTTCTTCATCACGGCCGATTATGCCTTCGGCCATTCCTTGGAACAGCAGACCGGCGACCTCGTAAAAGCCAGCGGCGGTAAGGTCGTGGGTGCTGCACGTCATCCGCTCGGCACAAGCGACTTCTCGTCCTTCCTGCTGCAGGCGCAATCATCAGGCGCAAAGATCGTCGGTTTGGCCAATGCCGGAGCCGACACCGCAAATGCCATCAAGCAGGCAGCAGAGTTTGGCATCGTGGAAGGTGGACAGCGCCTTGCCGGATTGCTCGTCACTCTGGCCGAAGTGCACGGGCTTGGCTTAGACACCGCTCAAGGTCTGGTTCTCACCGAAGGCTTCTATTGGAAGCGGACGCCAGACACGGAGAAATTCAGCAAGCGCTTCTTCGATCGTACCAATGCGATGCCGAACATGGTCCATGCCGGCACTTACTCTGCCGTCCTGCAATACCTGAAAGCCGTTGACCAGACGAAGACGGACGGAACCGAAGCTGTCGCAAAGGCACTGCATGAGATGCCGGTCAACGACATTTTCGCAGAGAATGGCAAGGTTGGCGTGAACGGCCGGATGTTCCACGACATGTATCTTATGCAGGTGAAGAAGCCTGGCGAAAGCGATGTGCCGTGGGATTACTACACGGTGCTGGCCACCGTGCCGGCTGACCAAGCTTTCGCGAAGCCTGAGGAAAGCGGCTGTCCACTGGTGAAATAATCCCGGATTTGCGGCGGGGTAGTCGATGCTCCGCCGCAACCTCATGGTCGCACACCTTCTAATAGGTTCCATAATCCATCTTATGTGATCTAAGCTGATGCGGCGGCTTAACGTCCCTATGACGTTCTCGTGTGGATAGATCGCCCATGTACTCCGGCATCCTTGCCGTGTCTCCGTTGCAAGGGCTACGGTCGGGCATGAAGCCCAGCAAAAACATATCCCGACTTCTCGAAATCATGGCTGCCCTGCGGACGCCCGAAACCGGTTGCCCGTGGGACATCGAACAGGATTTCGCATCCATCGTGCCCTATACGATCGAGGAAGCCTACGAGGTTGCTGACGCGATCGAGCGCAACAATCTAGACGATCTTCGTGATGAACTCGGCGACCTTCTCTTGCAGGTCGTCTTCCATGCGCAGATGGCGAGCGAAGCCGGCCAGTTCAGCTTCGGCGATGTGGTCGAGGCTATTACCACCAAGATGATCCGCCGACACCCGCATGTCTTTGGTGATGCGCGCGCCGCCGACGGAGGTATGGCAAAGGGTCAGTGGGAGCGCATCAAGGCTGAAGAAAAAGCGGAGAAGCGTGCGCGTCGCGTGGGGCGTGGTCTGCCGGCTGAGGACCATGGTGCCGGTTACCTCGACTCCGTTCCCGTCAACATGCCGGCGCTGACGCGAGCGATCAAGCTGCAGCAGAAAGCGGCAAAAGTCGGCTTTGATTGGGCTGAGGCCGAGCCGATCCTGGCGAAGATAGAAGAGGAAATCGGCGAGTTTCGGCAGGCACTCAGGGAAAACGACGCTGCTGCGAAGGCGGACGAGTTTGGCGATGTCCTGTTCTCGCTGGTCAATCTTGGCCGCCACCTCGACGTCGATCCGGAAAAGGCCCTGCAAGGCACGAATGCCAAGTTCAAGACGCGTTTTCACGCGATCGAAGATGCACTGCAAGCGGATGGTCGCACGCTGAACGATAGCAGCCTGGAGGAGATGGAAGCGCTTTGGCAGAAAGCCAAGACGCTGCCGTCAGGCAGCGCCACCTAGGCGCGTTTCGATCTCGGTGCGGCGTGCCTGTGTAGCGCGAAGCGTGAGTGCCACAGACCCGTCTTCGCGATCCTCACGCTCAACAACATCGCCGCCGCGATAGATCCAATCGAGGAGGCCGAGTTGGTCGTTGCGAAGCACGACCTCGATGTTGGCCAGCTTGCCCGCAATGCGGGTTTCGATCAGCTCGGCAAGTGCCGAGATGCCCTCGCCTGTGATGGCTGAAACCGAGATCGGCGGTCCGTCGGTCGCTTGCAGAAGCTGTTCACGGGTCGCGTCATCGATCAAATCGACCTTGTTCCAGACTTCCAAGACGTGCTCGGCATCCTCCGCGTCGATGCCGAGATCCGACAGGATCTGCTCAACATCCTCTGCCTGCGCAGCCGTGTCTGGATCTGCAATGTCACGGAGATGGATCACGAGATCCGCTTCCACGACCTCTTCGAGCGTTGCGCGGAAAGCAGCCACGAGGTGCGTAGGGAGATCGGAAATGAAGCCGACCGTGTCCGACAGGATGATCGTCGTGCCGTGCGGCAGCTGCACCCGCCGCAGCGTCGGATCGAGCGTGGCGAACAGCATGTTCTCGGCAAGCACACCGGCGCCTGTTAGGCGGTTGAATAGAGTGGATTTGCCGGCATTGGTGTAGCCGACGATCGACACGATCGGGAACGGCACCTTGCGGCGCTTGGCGCGATGAAGGTCACGCGTGCGGCGAACCGTTTCCAGTTCGCGCTTCAGCTTGATGATCTTGTCTTGCAGAAGACGGCGATCCGCCTCGATCTGCGTTTCACCGGGACCACCAAGGAAGCCGGCGCCACCGCGCTGACGTTCAAGGTGGGTCCAGCTGCGAACGAGACGGCCGCGCTGATAGTTCAGATGCGCGAGCTCGACTTGAAGCGAACCTTCCTTCGTGCGCGCGCGGCGCCCAAAAATCTCAAGGATCAGACCGGTCCGGTCGAGGACCTTGATGTTCAGCTCTTTTTCGAGATTGCGCTGCTGCACCGGCGTAAGCGGATGATCGATGATCGCGAGATTAGCTTTCGCTTCCTTCGCGATTTCAGCCAGTTCAGCGACCTTGCCCGACCCGAGCAGGGTGCCCGGCCGAGGATCAGCCAGCATGACGATGTCGGTGAAAACCGGCTCGAGGTCGATGGCTTGTGCCAGGCCGACGGCCTCTTCGAGGCGTGCTTCGGGAGAGCGGCCCAAACGCGGCCGGCCGGTATGCTCGTCCTCATGGCGCTGATGGCGCGTGAGAACGGGAACGATGACGAGGGTGCGTCCTGTTGAACCGCCCTCGCCCGTTTCGATCAGCGGACGCTCGGCGCCCGTCTCGTTCATTTCAGCCAATCAGGCGTCCCGGCCTGCTTCTTCACCATCGAACATCTGAACCGGCTGGCTCGGCATGATGGTGGAGATTGCATGTTTGTAGACGAGCTGCGAATGCCCGTCGCGGCGCAAGAGAACGCAGAAATTGTCGAAGGACGTTACCACGCCTGTCAGCTTCACGCCGTTGATCAAAAAGATCGTGAGCGGGTTTTTGGTCTTGCGAACCGAATTGAGGAAAAGGTCTTGAAGATTTTGTGCGCGTTCGGCCATTGTTCTTATCTTTCGCCGGTCTCGTAGAGAGGATGATGCCGCGCTTCGCTGAAGCTGGCACAAGAAAGGTCATCCGCGAGCAATATTGCGTTCGACCTTTCTTCCCCCTCTTTGCGGGTATCAGGCCTTGATTTTTTCCGCAATGTCAAAAAACGCCTGACGAAGCGAGGAACCGATCGAACCAGGGTGACCGTTGGCGATAGTGCGATCATCAATGGTCACGACAGGCGTCACCAAGGTTGTTGCCGAGGTGATAAAGGCTTCTCGCGCATCGTAGGCTTCTTCGACGGTGAAGGGCCGTTCTTCAACAGACAGGCCATGTTTCTTGATGATGTCGAGCACCGTTGTGCGCGTAACGCCGCGCAGAATGCCCGTATCAGCCGCCCTCGTGACCAGAACGCCGTTCTTGGTGATGATCCAGGCGTTGGTTGAAGCACCCTCTTTCACCGTGCCGTCTGGATCGACGAACCAGGCTTCTTGGGCACCGGCTTCCTTAGCCTGTTGTTTTGCCAAGACATTGGGCAGCAACCCGACCGACTTGATGTCGACGCGCTCCCAGCGATTTTCCGGCACGGTGATGACCTTGATGCCGCTTTCCGCGCGCTTGATGCCGCCGGCGGGATCAATTCGCTTGGCGGTCACGACGAGGCTTGGCTTGGTATTGGCCGGGAAGGCATGGTCGCGGGGTGCAACGCCGCGTGTGACCTGAAGATAGACCAAGCCGTTCTCAACCAGGTTCCGGCGGATAACTTCCCGCATGACCGTCAACAATGGCTGCCGCGCCATGGGCGAAGCGATCTTCAACTCGCGGAGCGAGCGATCCAGCCGGTCGAGGTGGCGCGTTGAATCGACAATGTAGCCCCGCGCGATCTCGCAGACTTCATAAACGCCATCGGCAAACTGGTAGCCGCGATCTTCGATGTGAACGGCTGCATCGGCGTGGGCGGTGTAGCGGCCATTGACGTAGGCAATTCTTGGCACGGTATAATCCCTCAGAAAAATTCGAGGCTGACACGGAACATCTGTTCCACACTTTTGACGCCCTCAGCCAGAGCGAACATGACGACGCGATCCTTCGCCTTGATCTGAAACTCGCCGGACGGCCGCAGCACGGCGCCATTGCGATAGATGGCGCCTATGCGAATGCCGGATGGCAGATTGAGGTCGCGCAAGGCTGTGCCCACCAGCGGAGACGTTTCCAGCGCTTCCGCTTCGATGATCTCTGCAGCGCCGCGCCCGATGCTGTGAACCGCACGGATGCGGCCTCGGCGGACATGCTGCAGCACACGCGAGATCGTCACGGATCGCGGGTTCACCTGTGCTTCGATCCCGAGCGTGTGGGTGAAATCCTGGAACGACGGATTGTTGATCAGGGTCAGATTGGACCTACAGCCGAGACGCTTCGCCATGATGCTGGACAGGACATTGACCTGATCGTCATTGGTCAAAGCCACCATGAGATCGGTGTCGTCGATATCGGCTTCCGTGAGCAGCTTCTGGTCAAGCGCGCTGCCATGCAGAACAACCGTCCGGCGTAGCTCGTCGGCGATGGCGATGGCGCGCTCGCGGCCACTTTCGATGATCTTTACGCGCGTGCGGCTTTGTCGCTTCTCAAGGGTCTGGGCGACGTAGAGACCAATATTGCCGCCGCCGGCGATAACGATGCGGGTTGCTTCCTGTTTGTCGTGCCCGAACAGGCCGAGCGTACGACGTACGTGGTCCTTGGCCGTCACGACGTAAGCGAGATCGCCGGCGATCAACTGATCCGACGAGCGCGGAACGAACAAGCGCCCTTCCCGGCTGATGGCCACGACCGTGGAAAGCAGGTCGGGAAAGAGTTCACTCAGCTGGGCGAGCGGTGTGCTGATGACCGGACATTCGTCCAGGCATTCGATTGCCACCATGGCGATTGCACCTTCGGCGAACCTGACGACGTCCGTTGCCCCCGGGAGTGCGATCCGTCGCAGAACGAGTTCAGCCACCTCGCGTTCGGGCGAAATGATGACATCGATCGGTAGCTGTTCGCGTGCGAACAGATCCTGGTACTGCGACAGGAGATAGGACTGCGCCCGTATGCGGGCGATCTTCGTTGGGACGTTAAAGAGCGAATGGGCGACCTGACAGGCCACCATGTTCACTTCATCGTAGAGCGTCACCGCCACGATCATATCGGCATCCTGCGCACCGGCGCGCGCCAGAACATCGGGATGCGCGCCGTGGCCGACAAAGCCTTTGGCATCCAGCGTATCGCGGACGTTGCGGATCAGTTCAGGCGAGACGTCGATAACCGACACGTCATTGCGCTCGGCCGCCAGACGTTCCGCGATACCGTATCCGACTTGGCCGGCACCGCAGATAATGACCTTCATGGCAGACCCTGTTCAGGAACTAGACGCCGAGCGACTTGAGCTTCCGGTGAAGCGCTGACCGCTCCATACCAATGAACTCGGCGGTACGCGAGATATTGCCGCCGAAACGATTGATCTGCGCGATGAGATATTCCTTCTCGAAATGCTCGCGTGCTTCGCGGAGCGGCAGCGCCATGATGTGCTGGTCCGACTGGTTCGGCGCGCGAGGCATCATGTCGCCGATTTCCGCCGGCAGCAGGTCAGCGGTGATGGGCGCGCTCTCCTCACCGTCACGCGACAGAATCAACAGCCGTTCGATGTTGTTGCGAAGCTGGCGCACGTTGCCGGGCCAGTTATGGGCTTGCAGCACGGCCATAGCGTCATTGCCGATCTGACGCGGCCTGATGCCTGCACTGCGGGCAGTCTGACGCATGAAGCTGTCCACGAGGAACGGAATGTCTTCGCGACGTTCTGCCAAGCCGGGAACGACGACTGGCACGACGGCAAGGCGATGGTAAAGGTCTTCGCGGAAGCGGCCTTGGGCGGTCATCGAATCGAGATTGTGCGCCGTGGAAGAGATGATGCGCACATCGACCTTCACGCGCTTCGTGCCGCCGACGCGCTCGAACTGTTGATCCACCAACACTCGCAGGATCTTGTTCTGCGTTTCGCGCGGCATGTCGGCGACTTCATCGAGATAGAGGATGCCGCGATGCGCTTCTTCCAGCGCGCCAACCTTGCGCCCGCCGCCATCCGACGACTCCGTGCCGAACAGTTCGATTTCCATGCGGTCCGGCGTGATCGAGGCCGCACTGAGCGCTACGAAGGGTCCGTTCTTCCGCGCTGAATGCGCATGGATGGCCCGCGCCACCATCTCCTTGCCGGAGCCAGATGGCCCCAGGATCATGATGCGGCTGTTGGTCGGTGCGACCCGATCAATTGTCTGGCGCAGCTGATTCATTGCAGCCGACGTGCCGATCAGATCGAAGTTGTCGCCGCTGCGCTTCCTGAGGTCGGACACCTCGCGCTTTAGCTTGGAAGCTTCCAAAGCGCGTTCGGCGATCAGGATGAGGCGGTCGGCTTTGAACGGCTTTTCGATGAAATCATACGCGCCGCTGCGGATGGCAGACACGGCCGTTTCGACATTGCCGTGACCTGAAATCATGACGACCGGCAGATCCGGATGCAGCTTCTTGACCTCGGCGAGCAGTTCCAGCCCGTCGAGGCGTGAACCCTGCATCCAGATGTCAAGAAACACCAGACGCGGTACGCGGTCGTTAATTGCCGCGAGCGCGCTGTCGGCATCATGGGCCGTGCGGGTCTCGTGCCCCTCATCGTCCAGAATGCCTGCAACGAGGTCGCGGATGTCGGCTTCGTCGTCGACGATGAGGATATCAGAGGCCATCGATCACCTTCTCGGATACGGGTTGCGTCGCGGCGCCGGCTGGAACTTGGTCGGCCTGATCCACCGCCGGCAGAACGATACGGATCAGGGCGCCGCGGCCTTCGTGGAAGTCCTTAGGGGCGTCATGCAGTTCGAGGTGGCCGCCATGGTCCTCGACGATCTTCTTGACAATCGCGAGGCCGAGGCCGGTGCCCTTCTCGCGCGTGGTCATGTAGGGCTCGAGCAGGCGTTGACGATTTTCGCGCGGCAAACCTTTGCCGTTATCCATCACATCGACCTGGATGATCGCGCCTTCGCGTCTGGCTGCAACCCGGATGACGCCGTCGGTTCGCTCGGCACCGTCGATCGCTTCGGCCGCATTCTTGATGATGTTGCCGAATGCCTGGCTAAGGAGCCGGCTGTCGAACTGACCCTTCAATGGCAGAGGACCAAAGTCGCGTTCAAAGCTGATTTCCGAGCGGCTAACCTCAACAAGGAAGGAGGCTTCGTGCAGAGATTCTCGCAGGTCAACGAGCTTTAGTTCCGGCTTCGGCATGCGTGCAAAGGCCGAGAACTCGTCGACCATGCGGCCTATATCGCCGACTTGGCGAATGATCGTGTCCGTGCATTGATCAAAGACTTCGCGGTCTTCCGTGATGACCTTGCCGTAGCGGCGGCGGATGCGCTCAGCCGACAGCTGGATCGGCGTCAGCGGGTTCTTGATTTCATGCGCGATGCGGCGAGCGACATCCGCCCATGCGGAGGAACGCTGCGCCTGGACGAGATCGGTGATGTCGTCGACCGTTACCACATATGAGCGTTCGTTCTCCTCACCGCTATCTTCGATCGTCACCTGAACGTTGAAGGTACGTTCGGCACCGGCACGGAAGAACGTTACCTGCTCGCGATAAACGGCACGGCCTAAGTCTCGGGCGGTGTTCAATACGCCGCCGACATGCGGCAGGACCTCAGACAGGTTTCGCCCGATCGCTGTCGCAACAGGCAGAGCCAGCATCGTCAAAGCAGAACGGTTGACGACCTGGATCTCGCCCTGAGGATCGACGCCGATCACGCCGGCGGTCACGCCCGACAGGACAGCTTCCGAGAAGCGGCGTCGGTCTTCGGCGTCGTCGCGCGCTGACAGGATTTCATTGCGCTGCGATTTCAGCTGGTGAACCATCTTGTTGAACGTGTCGCCGAGAGAAGCGACATCGCCATCGGTGGCGCGGACCTGTACGGCAGCATCCATATTGCCGCTTGCAACCTTGTCGGCTGCGCCAATCAACTGGCGGATCGGACGCACGAGGCGATCAGCAACTGCGATGCCGGTCCAGATCGCAGACAGGACGATGATGAGCGTCAGCCCGATATAGATGAGGGCGAAGGCAATCTGCGTGGTGCGGCGATTGTTGCCGAGGTCGCGATAGGCATCAGCATTGGCTCGCACGATCTGACGGGCGCGAATGACCTCGGGATCAACCAGGCGGATGGTGTAGAGGTAGAGATCCGGAAGCTCTTTCAACCGGATGATCGCGCCTACGATGTTCTGGCGCAGCGGTGGAATGAGAACAGGTTTGCCGTCCACAGCCGTTTGCACAGCTTCGATGGGCGGCGGTGGGATTTCGAAATTGTTATTCGGCGCGTCGGCTGACATCTCGAACGAGCCGTCGCCGCGGATCAGCACCGCACCCGCGAGGGCACGGCCGATGACATGCCGCTGCATGAGATCTCTGAACCCCGTACGGTCGAGATTGTAGACCGAGCGGGACTGATCGAGGTCATGGGCCATCGACAGCGTCGTGCCCTGCAGATTGCGGGCATTTTCCTGAACATAGGCTTCGGCGATCGATAGCGAGGTGTTGATGATGGTCTTAGTGCGGATTTCGAACCATCGGTCGAGACCGACATCCAGCGAGATCGAGGCGACAACCGCAACCAGGATTGCTGGAATGGCTGCAACCAGCGCGAACATCGCGACAATGCGGACATGGAGCCGGGAAGCCGCCCTGCCCGCTCTCCGGGCGCGATAGATGCGGTAGATTTCGCGGCTGATCAGGCCGAACAGAACCAGGACCGAGAGCGCGTTGGCGCCGATCAGCGCGAGGACCGCCTCTTCGTTCGGCTCGATGGGCGTCAAACCCATCAGGATCGTAAAGGAGATACCGCCTATGACTAGCGCGCAAACCACAGCGATCACGCCCGGAAGCAGGCTGACGCGCCTGCCCTCAGACGTGTAAGTCTGTCTCAACAGCGGACCGGATGCGGCTGGTGCCTGCGCTGTCATGTGGTTGCAAATCATCCCTCGACTCCGTTGCACTTATGCAACGCAATGTGGCGAGATTGCAACAAACGCCTGTAGAAGGCATCTCCATCAACAGCCGCTTAGGTGCGCTGACGGTCAGCGGCCGCCGCGATAAACGTTGACGCCCAGCTCGCGGATCTTCTTGCGCAGCGTGTTGCGATTAAGACCGAGAAGCTCAGCCGCCTTGATCTGGTTGCCGCGCGTGGCTGTCATCGAAGCCAGCACCAGCGGATACTCGACCTCTGCCAATAGCCGTTGATACAAGCCCGGCGGAGGAAGGTCGGTGCCGAATTCAGCAAAGTAGCGCTGGAGGTAAATCTCCACGGCTTGACCGATAGAAAGGTCGTCGGGCAGGCCGGTGCTGATCCCACCGCCGCTTACGGCATCCCGCGTCCGCAATTCTTGTTCGATGATCTCGGCCGCAATCTCATCTTGGGGATACAGCGCGGCCAAACGGCGGATCAGGTTTTCGAGCTCGCGCACGTTGCCTGGCCAGGGATAGCGCTTCATCAGATCATAACCGGCAGGGGAGATGCGCTTCTGCTGCAGCCCTTCGCTTTCCCCTTGCTTAAAGAAGTGCCGCACCAGATCCGGAATGTCTTCGCTGCGCTCGCGCAGAGGCGGCAGGCGTAATGGTACGACGTTGAGGCGATAGAACAGGTCTTCGCGGAACAGACCCTGATTGATCAGAGTGCGCAGATCCTTGTTGGTGGCGGCGACGATGCGGACATCGGTCTTGATCGGCGTGCGGCCGCCAACCGTCGTATATTCACCCTGCTGAAGCACACGCAGCAAACGTGTTTGCGCTTCCATCGGCATGTCGCCGATCTCATCAAGGAAAAGCGTGCCGCCCTCCGCCTGTTCGAAACGGCCCGTCGAACGATTCTGTGCGCCCGTGAAGGCGCCCTTCTCGTGGCCGAAGAGCTCAGACTCGATCAGGTCGCGGGGAATGGCCGCCATGTTTATGGCGACAAACGGCCCATTTCGGCGCCGGCCATATTCATGCAGCGCGCGTGCCACCAATTCCTTGCCCGTGCCGGATTCTCCGGAGATCATGACGGTGAGATCCGTCTGCATCATGCGCGCAAGCATCCGGTAGATGTCCTGCATGGCGGGCGAGCGCCCGACCAATGGCATAGAGTCCGGCTGCTCTTCCAGATTGCGATCGTGGCGCGGCTTCTTCGGCTCCGACAGTGCGCGATTGACGATGTTGAGCAGTTCAGTGAGGTCGAAAGGCTTCGGCAGATACTCGTAAGCGCCGGATTCCGACGCGCGGATCGCGGTCATGAACGTGTTCTGCGCGCTCATGACGACGACCGGTAGATCCGGCCGGGCCTTCTTGATGCGCGGCAGCATGTCGAAGGCGTTCTCGTCCGGCATCACCACATCCGTGATCACCAGATCGCCATCGCCCGCCGATACCCAACGCCACAGTGTTGCAGCGTTGGAGGTCACGCGCACATCGTGGCCGACGCGTGATAGCGCCTGGTTCAACACCGTGCGAATAGCGGCGTCGTCATCGGCGATCAGGATGCTGCCTTTGACTGTCATTGTGCTTGGTTCCCGTCGGAGAAGGAATGCCTGGGATGGTCGTCTTTCCAGGCAGGCATCAGAATGCGGAATGAGGTGCCGCGTGGTGTGGAGTCACATTCGATCACCCCGCCATGCTCGCCCACGAGCTTGGCAACCAGCGCAAGGCCAAGGCCTGACCCGTTAATCTTGGTGGTGATGAACGGATCGAACAGGATCGGCAAAATGTCCTCGGACACGCCCGGCCCGTTGTCGATCACGCAGAATTCGAGCGGTAGCGAAACACGGTCCCGGGAGCCTGGAGCCATGACACGGATGCCGGGACGAAACGCGGTCGTCAGGGTAATTTCGCCCTGCGGATCATTGCCGATCGCTTCAGCCGCGTTCTTCACGAGATTAAGGAATATCTGCACCAACTGGTCGCGGTTGGCGTAAACCGGCGGCAAACTGGGGTCATAGATTTCGTTGATCTTGATGCGACGCGCGAAGCCGTTTGCAGCAATGGCCTTCACACGATCGAAAACGACATGGATGTTGACCGGCTGACGCTCGATGGGGCGTTCGTCGGAAAAGACCTCCATACGATCGACAAGCGAGACGATGCGGTCAGTCTCCTCGGTAATCAGTCGGGTGAGCGAACGGTCCTCATCAGACACAGCGGTTTCAAGAAGCTGCGCCGCGCCGCGGATACCGGACAAAGGATTCTTGATCTCATGGGCGAGCATCGCAGCAAGCCCAGTAACGGAACGCGCCGCGCTGCGATGCGTCATCTGGCGCTCGATCTTATCGGCCATGGAGCGTTCCTGCAGCATCACCACTACGGAGCCGGATATCTCAGGAACAGGCGCCACATAGACATCGACCAGTTTCTCCAAACCTAAACGAGGACTGGAAACGTCGACGCGATACTCGTTGACGGGTGCGTTGCGTTCCCGAACCTGATCCACGAGCGTCAACAAGGGACTGCCGAAAGGAAGCAGCTTCACCAAGGAGTTCTTGGCGAGAACAGCTGCGCTGGAACGGAAGAAATCTTCGGCTTCAGCATTGGCGAAGCTGATCAGCCCTTCCTGATCCACCATTACGACAGGCCGGCGGATGGTGTTCAGGACGATGCTCGCAGGAACTGCCGCGGAAGACATATCGCGGCTCATGCAACCAGCTCCAGATCGGGTGAAGACGAAAAAGCCAGACGCAGTTCCCGGATAACCACGGCAGGATCGAGACTGGTCATTATGGCCGCCTTTCGTGGCTGTGGAACATGGGAAGCATGCCGGTCCAGATACCAGCCGAGATGCTTGCGTGCCTGCCGAAGCCCGCTTTCGCGACCGTAGAGGCTCAACATATCCTCGTAGTGGGCAATGACGTAGCTGGCTAATTCATCCGGCTTTGTGGCTGTGCCACCCGCGACATGACCCGCCGCCCAAGGCGCTCCGTAATGGGCGCGGCCCATCATCACGGCATCGGCGCCGGAGGCTGCCAACGCAGCTTGTGCATCAGCCTGTGTCTCGATGTCGCCGTTGACGACGACGGGCAAAGATACGGCAGCTTTAACGGCCGCAACCGCGCTCCAATCGGCTGCGCCCTTGTAGAACTGGCAGCGCGTGCGCCCATGCACGGTCACCATCGACACGCCCGACTGTTCGGCGCGGGCGGCAAGTTCAGGTGCGTTGCGTGAGTCGTCGTCCCAGCCGAGCCGCATCTTTACGGTCACGGGCACCGAGACCGCGGCTACAACCGAATCGATAAGGGACACCGCATGATCGAGGTTGCGCATGAGCGCCGACCCGCAATAGCCGCCAGTCACCTTCTTCGCCGGGCAGCCCATATTGATGTCGATGATGTCAGCGCCCTCACCTGCCGCCACCCTCGCCGCTTCGGCCATGGCGCCGGCTTCGCGGCCGGCAAGCTGGATCATGTGGACGGGCAGGCCGGAATGGCGTAGGCGTCTGCGGGAATCCTCGTGGCCCTTGACGAGTTCGCCGCTGGCGACCATTTCGGCCACCACAAGTCCGGCGCCATGATCATAGGCGCGCTGCCGCAACGGCTCGTCGGTGACACCCGACATGGGAGCCAGAAACACGCGATTGCGCACGATCGCCGAGCCGATCGTGAGAGGTACCGTTAGAATGTTCAACTCGGTCATGCTCAAAAACCAAGCATTGGCGTGGAATGCTTGTTCTCTAACCAGCTTTGCCGCGGCTCGCAATGGTGCTGCACCGACTCTGTGCAGCATTGCTTATGGAACAACCTCCAGCCTCACAGGCGTGCAAGCTTGACCATCTCAGATCCTATGCCTTCAGACATTGCCGTCATCATTCTCGCGGCCGGACGAGGCGAGCGTGCCGGACAGGCTGAAGGCCCAAAACAATATCGCAAGATCGGCGGCAAGGCCGTCATCGCTCGGTCGCTGGAAGCGTTCACCGATCATCCCGCGGTGGGCCAGATCATCGTTGCGATCCATCCAGATGACGATGCCTTGTTTCGCGAAGCTGTGGGCGATGATGCTCGGCGTATTAAGTTGGTTCATGGTGGAGCGACACGGCAAGCCTCTACGCGGCTGGCCTTGGAGGCTTTGGCTGAGAGCTTTCCTAAGCACGTCATGATCCATGACGCCGCCCGCCCCTTTGTTGACGCGGAACTTATCGATCGAGTCGCGGCCGCTTTGATCGAAGCCGAGGCCGTTCTCCCCGCCTTGCCTGTATCGGACACGATCAAGCGTTCAGACCGGGATTTGAACGTGCTGGAGACAGTGCCGCGCGAGGATCTGCATGCCGCCCAGACCCCACAAGCCTTCAACTATCAACGCATCCGCTACGCGCATCGTCAGGCTGCTGGAGCCGGGCTCGACGCCTTTACCGATGATGCGGCCATCGCTGCCTGGGCGGGTCTTCCCGTGCGGATCGTGCGGGGTTCTGTCGACAACATTAAACTGACTTGGGCGAGAGACATCGCAATGGCTGATCAACGCCTTCACTCGGCATCCGCGTTCCCGGACGTACGCACCGGCAACGGCTACGACGTCCATGCTTTCGAGCCTGGCGACGCTGTTTGGCTCTGCGGCGTTTCGATCCCACACGACAAGAAGCTGTCGGGACACTCGGACGCTGACGTCGGCCTGCATGCCCTCACCGACGCCTTGCTCGCGACCTGCGGCGCGGGCGACATCGGAACGCATTTTCCGCCGTCCGATCCTCAATGGCGCGGCGCCGCCTCGAAGATCTTTGTGGAGCATGCTGCGAAAGTCGTTCGCCAGAATGGTGGGCGCATCGCCAATGCCGACGTGACTTTGATTTGCGAAGCGCCAAAGGTGGGACCGAACCGCGAAGTAATGGTTGCCGCGATGGCTACGATGCTCGGCATCAACCCAAACCGCGTCTCCGTCAAAGCCACGACCAACGAGCGCCTCGGCTTTATCGGGCGCTCGGAAGGCATCGCAGCAATCGCCACAGCAACTGTCGTTTACCCCGGGAGCCTGGAAGAATGAGCGAAGATACGGACCTCGTCGTGGCGTTCCTGAAGGCATGCTGGGAACGGCGGGTTATGGCCACGACGGCTGAGTCTTGCACCGGCGGACTGATTGCAACGATGCTAACTGACGTGCCGGGTGCGTCGGCCGTGGTTGACCGCGGCTTCGTGACCTATTCCAACGCAGCCAAGGTCGAGATGTTGGGCGTAGCGATCGAAACGCTTGAGCAATTCGGTGCGGTCTCTCAGCAGACAGCTTTGGAAATGGCAGCTGGCGCGTTGGCGAACTCCAAGGCGGGGATCGCTTTGGCTACAACGGGCGTGGCCGGCCCTGAGGGCGGTACAGACGAAAAGCCGGTCGGCCTCGTCTGGTTCGGCATTGCCGTCGAAGGTCGCAAGCCCTTGGCGATCAAGCGCGTGTTCGAGAACAGCGGTCGCGACTTCATCCGCCGTGAAGCCGCACGAACTGCCTTGCAATACGGCGTGGAGGCGTTGCGCGGCGCGTGAGCTAGGCCGGATGGCCGTAGATGACGTCGGCCCGCTTCTCGAACGCTTCGGAGAACATCCGAAAGGCGCGATCGAACATCGCGCCCATCATGGCGCCAAGTATCCGGCTCTTGAACTCGTAATCGATGAAGAATTGAATGTCAGTGCCACCATCCGCGGTAGGCATGAATTGCCACTGGTTGGTAAGGTAACGGAACGGGCCATCCAGATACTTCACGTCGATGATGTTCTCGGCCGGCTTCAGCACGACCTGGCTCGTGAAGGTCTCGCGGATCGCCTTGTAGCCGACACTCATGTCGGCAACGAGCACGGTCAGCCCATCGCGCTCGCGCTTCGAACGCACGCTTAGGGCTTCGCAAAGCGGCAGGAATTGCGGGTACTGCTCGATATCCGCAACCAGCGCAAACATCTTGTCCGGCGCATGGCGGACATGCCGGGTGGTCGTAAACTGCGGCATCAGGCGGCGGTTGCTGCGAAAGCTTTCAGCTGCGCCTCACGCGCCAGGCGTAGGCGTGCGAAATCCTCGCCGGCATGGTGCGACGACCGCGTCAGCGGGCTCGATGCCACAACCAGGAAGCCTTTCGAAAGTGCCACCGTCTCAAACGACTTGAATTCGTCCGGGGTGACGAAGGCCTTGACCGGATGATGCTTCTTTGTGGGTTGAAGATATTGGCCAATTGTCATGAAGTCGACTTCGGCGCTGCGCAGATCATCCATCAGCTGAAGCACTTCGTTCCGCTCTTCACCCAAGCCGACCATGATGCCAGACTTGGTAAAGATCGATGGATCAAGCTCCTTCACGCGCTGCAGTAAACGAATGGAATGGAAGTAGCGAGCACCTGGCCGCACTGTCAGATAGTTCGACGGCACCGTTTCGAGGTTGTGGTTGAACACGTCCGGCCGAGCGGCAACCACGACTTCCAGCGCGCCATCTTTGCGAAGGAAGTCAGGGGTCAGGATCTCGATGGTGGTGAGCGGCGTGAGCGCGCGAATGGCGCGGATCACTTCGGCAAAATGCTGCGCACCGCCATCGGCAAGATCATCGCGATCAACAGATGTGATCACGACATGCGTCAACCCCATCTGCTGAACCGCCTTGGCGACGTTTGCAGGTTCAAGGGGGTCAAGTGCCAGCGGTCGCCCCGTTGAAACGTTGCAGAAGGCACAGGCGCGCGTGCAGATTTCACCCATGATCATGAAGGTGGCATGCTTTTTGTCCCAGCACTCGCCGATGTTCGGACAGCCGGCCTCTTCGCATACCGTGACGAGTTTATTGTCCTTCACGATGGAGCGGGTTTCGGCATAGTTCTTCGAGGTCGGCGCCTTGACGCGGATCCAATCCGGCTTCTTCGCGACTTCCTGGTCGGGACGGTGCGCCTTCTCAGGGTGGCGCAAACGGGACCGCTGAACGGTATCGAGGACGGTAACCATGCCAATCCTAACAAACATGCCAGGCTACCGCGCGCGCTGCGGGTTCACCCTTCCCTTCCGCATGTAAGCTCCCAGCAGGCAAAAGAAAACCCCGTCCGCGCTGGCGAGCGCGAACGGGGATCTGCCTTGCAGAAATGCTGGATCTAGCGGCGGATCAGGCGGCCGACCCAAATCAGAATACAGGCGCCGATGAAGCCCGTGATGAGGTAGGCAATCCAGCCAACGCCAAGAATGCCGATGTTCAGCGCCACGAGGATCGCATTCAAGACGACCGCACCGATGATGCCGAGAATGATATTCATGAAGAGGCCCATGTCGCTCTTCATGACCTTTTCGGCCAGCCAACCAGCCAAACCGCCGATGATGATGGCTGCAAGCCAACCTACGCCATTCATTTCCATTGCCCGCTCCTTTGATTGCCCGGCGCAAAATACCCAGTGCGCTTCCGGGGAACGGCGTTTGCCATTCCAGACCGGAAACGTTCTTAGATGCATTTCGGTTCCGTGACAGGACGGCGAGCTATGAGGAAGGCTGTGGATATTAGGCGTTTAGCGCTCGTCCATAAGCATCAAGCACGCTTTCCTTCATCATCTCGGACAAGGTCGGATGCGGGAAGATCGTGTGCATCAACTCTTCCTCGGTGGTTTCGAGGTTCATGGCAACCACGAAGCCCTGGATAAGCTCTGTGACCTCGGCACCCACCATATGCGCGCCGAGCAACTCGCCGGTCTTGGCATCGAAGATCGTCTTGATGAGACCTTGATCCTCGCCGAGCGCAATCGCCTTGCCGTTGGCTGCAAAGGAGAAGCGGCCAACGCGGATCTCGCGACCTGTCTCCTTGGCTTTCGCTTCCGTCAAGCCAACTGAGGCGACTTGCGGCTGGCAATAGGTGCAGCCTGGGATCTTGCCTTTGTCGAGTGCATGAACATGGAGACCAGCGATCTTCTCGACGCAGGTCACGCCCTCATGCTCGGCCTTGTGTGCCAGCATCGGCGCGCCGGCGACATCGCCGATTGCATGGATGCCAGGCACATTGGTCGAGCCTTTACCATCAGTCTTGATGATGCCGCGATCGAGCTCGATGCCAAGCGCTTCAAGACCAAGGTTCTCGAAGTTGCCCTGCACACCAACAGCGGAGATCAGCTTGTCGGCCTTCAGCTGCTGCGTCTTGCCGTCCTTGGTTTCGATATGCGCGATCACGCCGTCAGCCGTCTTCTCGACCTTGGCGACCTTGGCTTCGAGAAGGAACTTCAGTCCCTGCTTTTCCAGCTGCTTCTGCGCGAACTTGGAAATCTCGGCATCTTCCACCGGCATGACCTGCGGCAGCAGTTCAACCACCGTCACATCGGCACCCATGGTGCGATAGAAGGAGGCGAACTCGATGCCGATGGCGCCCGAGCCCATCACGATCAAAGACTTCGGCAGTGCCTTTGGAACCATGGCTTCGAAGTAGGTCCAGATCTTATCGCCGTCTGGTTCGATGCCGGGCAGAACGCGCGGGCGCGCGCCCGTTGCGACGATGATGTTCTTGGCCTTGTAGGTGCCCTCGCCCAGCGTACCCTTCGGGGCCGGCGGCTGAGGCTCCATGGCTTTCTTCGATGACTTGCCGACGACGATCTCGCCTGGCGCTTCGCCCTTGGCAGCCTTCGTGATCTTGGCTTCGCCCCAGATCACGTCGACCTTGTTCTTCTTCATAAGGAAGCCGACGCCGCCGTTCAGGCGCAGCGACACACCGCGCGACCGCTTCACCACGGCATCCACATCGGCAGACACCTGGCCGTCGATCTTCAAGCCATAAGCTTCCGGATGCTGGGCGTAGTGCATGACTTCGGCCGAGCGCAGCAGCGCCTTGGTGGGAATGCAGCCCCAGTTCAAGCAGATGCCGCCGAGATGCTCCCGCTCGACGATCGCCGTCTTGAGGCCAAGCTGTGCCGCACGCACGGCGGCGACATAGCCGCCGGGACCCGAGCCGATGATGATCACGTCGTAGATTGTGTCGGCCATCACCGTCTCCTTAAAGTCCGAGCATCATGCGTACGATCGGCTCAAGACCCTTGCCGATAGCTTTTGTATTGGCGGCATCCAGATGGATGCCATCCAACGGCGAGGTCTTCGCAACCGCGCCTGCATCAAAGAAGCCGCAGCCGAGCTGATCGGCCAAGTCGGCATAGAGCGGCGCAAGCATCTGCGACTCCTGAATGGAGCCGGCAAACATGGCTGAAAAATCGGGATCCGCCGTTTCACAAATCGTCGGCGGCGCAACGATGAGGATGTCGGGCGCATCCGCCGCCGTGGGATAGGCATGATAGCGCACGATCTCGATCAACCGCTCCACACCGCGTCGAGCGCCAAACGCCTTGCCGCAAATCTGAGGCTTTATGTCGTTGGTCCCGAGCATGAAGATCACGAGATCAAGCGGTGCATGCGTCGATAGGATGGAGGGCAGGATGCGCGCCCCATTTCGGTCCGCCGGCGCGAGGTGATCGTCCCAGACCGTCGTGCGACCATTCAGGCCTTCGGCGATGATGGCTGCCTGATCGCCCAGTGCTGCCTGAAGCACGCTTGGCCAACGATCCTCATAGGCGTGGCGACCGCGGCCTTCGGGATCGTAACCCCAAGTCAGCGAATCACCATAACATAGCGCCGTCTTCATGGCCGCTTAGACCAGCATGCCGAGTGGGTTTTCGATGTGACGCTTGAAGGCGCCAATCAGCTCCGCACCCAAGGCGCCGTCAACCGCACGGTGATCGGTCGAAAGCGTCACGGACATCACGGTCGCAACCTTGATCTCGCCGCCCTTCACGACAGCCCGCTCCTCGCCTGCGCCGATCGCGAGGATCGTGGCATGCGGCGGGTTGATGACTGCGGAGAAGTCCTTGATGCCGAACATTCCGAGGTTGGAAACGGCAGTCGTGCCGCCCTGGTACTCCTCGGGCTTCAGCTTGCGCGAACGTGCTCGTGCGGCAAGGTCTTTCATCTCGTTGGAGATGGTCGAGAGCGACTTTTCTTCCGCGCGGCGGATGATCGGCGTGATCAGCCCGCCTGGGATGGACACGGCCACGCCAACATCGGCATGCTTGTGTATGACCATGTTGGTTTCCGTCCACGAGGCATTGGCCGTTGGAACATCGCGCAGCGCGAGCGCCATCGCCTTGATGATCATGTCGTTGACCGAAAGCTTGTAGAGCGGCGCGTCGCCCTTTTCGGTCTTCTTCATCGGAGCTGCGGCGTTGAGCTGCTGACGAAGCGCCAGAAGCGCATCGAGTTCGCAATCCACCGTCAGGTAGAAGTGAGGGATGGTCGTCTTGGCTTCAACCAGACGCCGCGCGATCGTCTTGCGCATGTTGTCATGCGGCACGAGTTCGTAGGAGCCTTGCTCGAAGAGCTTGAGAACCGCTTCGTCTGACATGGCCTTGGGTGCCGAAGCGGGAGCAGTTGAAGCGGCCGTCTCAGCTGTCGAAGTGACCGGCTGAGTTGCGCCGGCCTTGCCCGCACCTTCCACGTCGGCTTTCACGATGCGACCACGCGGGCCGGAGCCCGAAAGACTTGCGAGATCGATCCCGGCATCCTTCGCCAGGCGACGCGCCAGCGGAGACGCGAATACCCGCCCACCTTCCGACTTCGCGGGAGCAGTAGCTTGTGAAGCCTCGCTCATTGCAGCTTCCACCGGCTTCTCGGAGCCTGCCGCAGAAGCCGCACTGCCACCATAACCGGACTTGGTTGCTGCGTCCTCTTCCGACTTGGTGCTTGCTGGCTGCTTTGCCGGAGCGGTCTGCGGGGAAGCGGCGTCGCCACCACCCGCTGCAGCCGCGCTGACGTCTTCTCCCTCGGCCGCGAGGATAGCGATGAGCGAGTTGACCTTCACGCCTTCAGTGCCGGCTGGAACCACGATCTTGGCGACGGTCCCTTCGTCAACAGCCTCGACTTCCATCGTGGCCTTGTCCGTTTCAATCTCGGCGATCACATCGCCGGGCGCAACCTTGTCGCCTTCCTTGACCAGCCACTTGGCGAGGTTGCCCTCTTCCATCGTAGGCGACAGGGCCGGCATGGTGATGTTGATCGGCATGACGCTCCCCTTAACCCCGGTAGGTGACGGCTTTGACCGCCTCGACCACATCCGCAACGCTCGGCAAAGCCAGCTTTTCTAGGTTCGCGGCATAGGGCATCGGAACGTCCTTTCCGCAAACCGTGATGACCGGCGCATCCAGATAATCGAAGGCGCGCTGCATGACTTGGCTGGCGATATGGTCGCCGACCGAGTTTTGCGGGAAGCCTTCTTCGATGGTCACGAGCCGGTTCGTCTTCTTCACCGAAGCGAGGATCGTGTCGAAATCCAGCGGACGGATCGTGCGCAGATCGATGATCTCGACATCGATGCCCAATTCGCGCAGTTCCAGCTCTGCCTTAACGGCATACGTCATGCCGATACCGGCCGACACGATCGTCACATCCTTGCCCTGCTTATGGATGCGCGCCTTGCCGATCGGCAAGACGAAATCATCCAGCTTCGGCACATCGAACGACTGACCGTAAAGGATCTCGTTTTCGAGGAAGATCACCGGATTGGGATCGCGGATCGCAGCCTTCAACAGACCCTTTGCGTCGGCAGCAGTATAGGGCTGCACAACCTTCAGGCCTGGTATGTGGCTGTACCAGGCCGCATAATCCTGGCTGTGCTGGGCACCTACGCGTGCCGCAGCACCGTTCGGGCCACGGAACACGATCGGCGCGCCCATCTGGCCGCCCGACATATAAAGCGTTTTCGCGGCCGAGTTGACGATCTGGTCGATCGCCTGCATCGCGAAGTTGAAGGTCATGAACTCGACGATCGGCTTCAATCCGGACATCGCCGCGCCGACGCCGACACCGGCAAAACCGTGCTCTGTAATGGGCGTATCGACCACACGCTGCGGGCCGAATTCTTGCAACAAGCCCTGCGTGATCTTGTAGGCGCCCTGATATTCTGCAACCTCTTCACCCATGACGAACACGTCCTGGTCACGGCGCATTTCTTCCGCCATGGCGTCGCGAAGGGCTTCGCGAACGGTTGTCGCAACCATTTCCGTTCCGGCCGGAATATCCGGATCAGCTGCGACCTCTGCCTTCGGCGTCGCGGGAACCTTTGTGTTGTCGGCCTGAGACGACGGCTCGTCCGTCGAGCGGCGCGCCTTCTCGCCTGCATCACCGGCAGAACTCACAGTCGCCTTGTCTTCCTTGTCGACGTTCGCGACCGGCGATGCTGCTGCATCTTCGGAACTAGAAGGCTTGCTGGATCCAATATCGCCAGCGCTCTCGCCTTCCTGCAGCAGAACCGCGATCGGCGTATTGACCTTCACACCTTCGGTTCCAGCCGCAATCAGGATCTTGCCAAGCGTGCCTTCGTCGACGGCTTCCACTTCCATGGTTGCCTTGTCGGTCTCGATCTCGGCGATTACGTCGCCAGGGGCAACAGAATCACCCTCGTTCTTCAACCATTTCGAGAGATTGCCTTCCTCCATCGTGGGAGACAAAGCGGGCATAAGGATATCGATCGGCATACCCGTCTCTCCTCAAAGCAGAATGTCGGTGTAG
>NZ_DAMBUH010000023.1:41250-45918 GCF_032053605.1 Tianweitania sp. | reverse complement strand
TGGACCGCAGCCAGGCTTCGAGCGTCCGGCCGACCCTGAGAGCGGACCGGATGCCGACGCGCCCGACGAAGCGGCTCCTGCCCCGCAGGCGCCCGACGAAGCGCAGCCTAACGAGTAAGGGCTGCGAAAAGAAAGCGAGGCAGTCGGCGAAAGCCGGCTGCCCTTCGGGTATTTGCGATGACCCTGCAAACGATCATCATGAGCTTTTGCGGCTTTGCCGGATTATGGTCGGCTCTGCCTCCTGCCTTTTTCCGGATAACTGCAACAAGCGTCTGGCTGTTGGCGCGTCAGAGAGCGAAACTGGCAAAACCGTACGAGCCGGAGGAGTAAAGGTCGATGCCAAGGATCTCGCATGCAAACGGGTCGCCGCTCGTGGTTGTGCGACTTAGTTCAGAACGATCTGCGGCTAAACACAAATGAGATAAGCCATGCGCCTTGCATCCCCTTCCCATATCTTGGTCGCAGCCAGCTTGGTCGCGCTCGCAGGATGCAGCCAGGAACAGGCTTCCCCGGCCGCTGGCCCGGGCGGCCCCGGCGGCGCTGTCGAGGTCGGCTATGTCGTGACGCACCCGCAGTCGGTGGAGCGCAGCACGAGCATCTCGGGTCGTGTTGTGGCGCATTCCACGGCCGAAATCCGCCCGCAGGTCGACGGTATCGTCAAGACCATCGCCTTCCAGGAGGGCAGGGCGGTTGAAGCCGGCGCGACATTGTTCGAACTGCAGGATCAGAAGTTCCGTGCGGCCTATGATGCGGCTGCCGCCGCGCTCGCCAAGGCGCAGGCGAGTGAGGCCGGCGCGCAGTCGACGTTCGACCGCAGTGATCGACTGGCCAAATCCAGCACCGTGAGCCAGCAGGTGCTGGACGAAGCCCGTACCGCTCTGTTGCAGGCAACCGCCGATGTCGAGGTGGCTAAAGCCGATCTCGAAACCGCGAAGATCAATCTCGACAACACGGTCATCAAAGCGCCAATTGCTGGCATCATCGGTACGGCGGATGTCAGTGTCGGTTCGCTGGTCACCGCCAACCAGACCGATGCCTTGGCGACGATCCGCACGATCGATCCCGTTAACGTCGACCTCGTCGACACCAGCGCCAACTTGCTGCGGCTTCGGCAGGATGTGGAAGCGGGCAGGCTGGGACGCAACGGCACAGGCGCGCCCACGGTGACGCTGACCTTGGAGAACGGTCAGACCTACGAACAGAAGGGGGAGATTTCGCTGGCGACGGTGAATGTCAGCCAAACCCCCGGCACCTTCACGCTGCGTTCCACCTTCGCCAATCCGCAGCGCGTTTTGCTGCCCGGCATGTTCGTGCGTGCCACCGTCGATGTCGGCAGCATGCCCAATGCCTATCTCATTCCCCAACGCGCGGTGCAGCGCGATGCCACCGCCAAGCCGGTCGTTTATGTCGTCTCGGCAGATGGTAAGGCCGAGCAGCGGGCGATCGTCACCAATGGCAACAAGAATAACGATTGGATCGTCACCGAAGGGCTGAACGACGGCGACAGGTTGATCGTCGACGGCTTCCAGAAGATTTCAGCAGGGGCTGCGGTCGCGCCGGTCGAAGCCAAGGTGGATAAAAATGGCGTCGTCGGACAATCCTTAGCGCCGTCAACGGCAACCCAAGCGCCGGCGGTTGTCGGCGGGGAGCCTGCGAAATGAATGCTGCCTTCCGCCGCAACGCGCTTGCGAGCTTCTTCATTGCGCGGCCGGTCTTTGCCATGGTTCTCGCGGTTGCCACGCTGCTTGCCGGCGTGATGGGCATCTATTCACTATCGATCGCGCAATATCCCGATGTCGCTCCCGTCACTGTGCGCATCAGCGCCAGTTACGCTGGGGCCACGGCGGCAGCGGTCGAGAACTCCGTGACCAAGAAGATCGAGAGCGGCCTGACCGGGCTCGAAGGCCTTCTTTACATGGAATCGACCTCGAGCAGCGGCTCGTCTTCGATCTCGCTCACCTTCAGCGCCGATACCGATCCGGAACTTGCCCAGGTCGAAGTCCAGAACAAGCTTGCGCGCGTGGAATCGCAACTGCCGGAAACGGTGCAGACGGCCGGCGTAAATGTCTCGCGCTCGCCGGCCGGCATCCTGATGATCGGCAACATCATCTCGCGCGATGGCCGCTACACGTCGTCTGAACTGTCGGACATCATGTCGAGCCGCATCGAAGAGCGCATCGAACGGATCGAAGGCGTTGGCTCCGTTCAGGCGTTCGGCACCGGCTACGCCATGCGGATCTGGCTTGATCCGGACGCGATGCAAAAGTTCCAGCTCGTCCCCTCCGATGTCACGTCGGCGATCGGCACGCAAAATGCGCAGGTCGCGGCTGGCACGCTTGGTGCCTCGCCGATCGTCCAGGGCCAGCAGCTTCATGCCAACATCATCGCGCAAACGCAGATGTCGTCGGCCGATGAGTTCGCGAAGATCATCTTGAAAACGGCGCCCGATGGCTCGGTCGTGCGGTTGGGCGATGTCGCACGCGTCGAGGTCGGTCTGGAAAAATATGGCCAGAGCTCGACCTTCAACGGCATGCCGGCGGCCGGTTTCGGCGTTCAGCTCGCCAGCGGCGCGAACGCGATCACCACGGCCGATGCCGTTCATGCCGAACTCGACAGCCTGGCCGGCTCTCTGCCGCAAGGCGTCGAGATCGCTTACTCCTATGAGACGACGCCTTTCGTCGAGCTTTCCATCGAAAAGGTCGTGCACACACTGATCGAAGCGATCATCTTGGTCTTCCTGGTGCTGCTTCTCTTCCTGCAGAACCTGCGTGCCACCTTTATTCCGATGATTGCCGTGCCGGTGGTGCTGATGGGCACTTTCGCCGTGCTGGCAGCCCTCGGCTATTCCATCAACATGCTGACCATGTTCGCCATGGTGCTGGCCATCGGCCTTCTTGTCGACGACGCCATCGTGGTGGTCGAGAATGTCGAGCGCATCATGACCGAGGAAGGTCTGTCAGCACGCGAAGCGACCGAAAAGTCCATGGGCGAGATCACAGGCGCGCTGATCGGCGTGGCGCTCGTTCTGACGGCGGTCTTCATACCGATGGCCTTCTTTTCCGGTTCGGTTGGCGTCATCTACCGCCAATTCTCCGTCACCATTGCAAGCGCCATGCTCCTGTCCGTTCTGGTAGCCGTGATCCTCACGCCAGCGCTTTGCGCAATGATGCTTAAGCCACGCCATGGCGGTTGGGCAACGCGGCTGTTCGGCTGGTTCAATCGCGGCTTCGATCGTGCCACGCGCGGCTATGTCCGCGGTGTCGGCCAGGTCGTTGTGCGACCAGTCCGCATGTTGGTCCTCTTCGCGGTTCTGCTCGGAGGCGCTTACTGGATCTACGGCCAGCTGCCGTCGTCCTTCCTGCCGGAAGAGGATCAGGGCGTGTTGATGACGCAGATCACCCTTCCCAGCGGCGCCAATGCGACCCGGACACAGGCGGTTCTCGACATGGTGGAGGACTATTTCCTCAAGGAGGAAGCCGACGGCGTCCAGAGCGTCTTCGCCAATGTAGGCTTCAGCTTCGGCGGCAGCGGCGAGAATGCGGCGATGGCTTTCGTGAAGCTGAAGGATTTCGATCTGCGCAAGGACGCACGGCTTTCGGCCTCGGCCATATCGCAGCGGGCCTCTGCCCATTTTCGCAAGATCCGCGACGCCGAAGTGTTCGTAATGGCCCCGCCGGCCATCCAAGGCCTTGGGCAAAGCAACGGCTTCTCCATGTATCTGGAGGATACCGGCAACCGCGGCACGGACGAGCTGATTGCTTCCAGCAACAAGCTCGCCGATCTCGCCAACAAGGATGATCTCGTATCCAACATTCGCGGCAACACGCGCACGTTGGATAGCCAGCTCAAGCTCGACATCGACCAGGAGAAAGCGGGTGCGCTCGGCGTCGATATCAGCGGCATCAACGACCTGATCTCGGTTGTGTTCTCCGGGCGCGACGTCAACGACTTCGTTTACAACGGCGACATCAAGCCTGTGTATGTGCAGGCCGACGCGCCCTACCGCATGCAGCCTGACGACATCTATCGCTGGTCTGCACGTAACAATGACGGCGAGATGGTGCCGTTTTCCGCCTTCACGACGACCGCCTGGAAACAGGGTTCGCCGTCGCTCGCCCACTTCAACGGAACGGCGGCCATCGCAATGAACGGCGCTTCCCAGCCAGGTGCCAGCTCAGGCGATGCGATGGACCGGATGGAACAGCTCGTGAGCCAATTGGATGGCGGCTACACGGCTGCTTGGTCGGGCCTGTCCTATCAGGAGCGTCTGGCAGGCTCTCAGGAAACGCTGCTTTACGCGATCTCGATGCTGGTGGTCTTTCTGTGCCTTGCCGCGTTCTACGAAAGCTGGGCCATCCCCTTCTCGGTGATCCTGGCCGTGCCGGTCGGCGTGCTGGGCGCACTTGCAGCCGCCTGGCTCTTTGGCCAGTCCAACGACGTCTACTTCAAGGTCGGGCTGCTCACGACGATCGGCCTGACCGCCAAAAACGCCATCCTGATTGTGGAATTTGCCAAGGATCTACGCGATCAAGGCAAGGATCTCATCGAAGCTATTCTCGACGCCGCCCGCATGCGCCTGCGCCCCATCATCATGACCTCGCTTGCCTTTGTGCTCGGCGTCCTCCCACTGGCCTTCGCAACCGGCGCCAGCTCGGCGGCCCAAAACGC
>NZ_DAMBUH010000023.1:6591-41205 GCF_032053605.1 Tianweitania sp. | reverse complement strand
TCGTGCCGTTCCTGTTCGTGCTGGTTGTGCGGTTGACCGGCGGCGCAAGAACCGCGTGAGTTTGAAGCGATAACCAGTCGCTTCGAAAAGGAAGCCCATTCCTGTTAGAGGAACGACGGGAATGGGCAAGAGTCCAAAGTTATCCGGTGCCGAGCGCGGCCGAGTGCATGGTTAGAGCTCAGTAGAAGGCGAGCTTATGCAATGCTCTGACTGAGCAAGCTTATCGGCCGTTCCACCCTCACGCACCCTTCACCAGGTTGAGCGTCTTATCTGCCGCCGAAAGGTGAACAGTGCGGCCCCAATCGAAGGCGATGCGGTCCTGTTCGATGCCGTCGGCGAAGATGACGCCGCCTTCGTTCATGCGCGACGTGACGGTGAGCGGCATATCGGTCAGCTTGCCCGCGCGCAGGGTCGTTGCCGTGGCGATGCTTGGAAAGGGCTCGCGGACCCAGAAGCCGACGGCTTGCTCTTCCCGGCCAAGGCTGATCGCCAGATGCGTGCTTTCGGCAATCGAACGCGCCCAGCCCGTCGCGCCTGTTCCGGAAGCGACGATCAGGCCGCTGGAAGAGTGATCTTCGGCCGCTTCCGCCGTTTCGATGCGGTAGCGCGCGGATTGATGGCTGCCATGACCAACGAAGATCTCGTTAAGTGCCGTGAGCCGCTGCCCGTCATCCAGCATGGCCTGCACCATCGTCCGGTGCTCGATCTCGGCCGCTGCGTTGACGCTCGCGACCAGAAGCCTGGTGAGGTGCTCGACCGCTACGCTAACCAGCACGCCGTCATAAAGATCGGGTGCGGCATTAACCCCCAGCACGGGCTGGCCATCGAGATATTTTGCAACGTTGGCGACGAGCCCATCTTGGCCCACAGGCACGATCACGTCGTCAGACGCAAACTGGAAGCGGTCGAGATCGGACCGGCGGACGAGCGTCTGTCGCCAGTCGGCGGGAACGCTCGCCCGCGCTCGGAGCAAAACCGCATGGAAGCGGTCATGCCGCGCTTCGACATCCTCGATGCGCTGGTCACGTCGTTCAAGAAAGAAGCGGGCCTGACCGCGCGTGGCGTGGCGCGCGATCAGGAGTTCGTAGTCGGTTTCGCGCGTCACGAAAACCGCGCGTGGGGTAAGCGCCCCGCTCATGGCTCATCGTCCCGTGATTTGGACTGGCGCCTTGCGGAACTCGCCAAGCACGGAAGCGAGCAGATCGGGCGTCACGTTCAGATGTTCGATCGTATCAAGCTTGCCGGCGAGTTCCTGTGCCGCGAGGCCAAGCAGGATTGCTGGCGGCAGATCGCGATAGGTCGCAACACGCTGCTGCTCGGCTTGCGCCTTCGCGCCTTCCACCAGGCGGATGCGCTCGGCTTCGGCCTGAGCTTCCACCTGCCGGGCTTCGGCGATACCAGCGGCACGATTGCGCGCATTCTCGGCTTCTTCGGCGATCAGCAGCTTTTCGCGCCGGGCAAGCTCGGTCTTTGTGGCCAGCTCGTTCTGGGCGATGGCGCGCTCCTTTTCCACTGCAAGGGCGCGGCGTTCGAAGGTCGCTTCGTCCGCCTTTTGCTGAAGCGCTTCATAGGTCGGCGTTTGCAAAGCGCGTTCGAGTTCGCTCGATGGTGCGAGATTGGTGAGGCGCACGGACACCACGGCGATGCCGATCGAAATCAGTGCCGGATCCGTGCCAAGCACCACTTCGAGCGTTTCGCGCAATGTCTCAGGCCCGGCATCCAGCAGGGCACGAACGGGTGCTTGCGCAAGGCGCTGCAGAACGGCCTGATTGGCGATGCCGGCGATGCGCGCTTCGATCTTCTCGATAGGCTCGCCTTTGAGCTGGCCGGTCAAAAGGTCAATCGAGAAGTCCACACGGGCGGCAAGCTTTTCGGGCTCAGCCACGTGCCAGCCGATCGTGCCTTGAACGGCCAGTGTCTGGAAGTCCTGCGAACGGCCGCGCACGAACAGCGTCATCTCGCGATCGTCCATGGGCAACTCTGCGATGCTGGCGGTTTCGGGATTGAACCAGAACACCAGACCGCGCCCGCTGCGCTTGATCGTGCCCTTGCGGAAGTGAACGATGTGGCTGCTCGCCTCGCTTCTGAGCTGGGAAAGAAAGCCAAAGCTGCGGATGGTGGCCATGATGTCAGTCTCCTAGGGGCCTGTCGTTGAAAACGAAGAGTTCCGCGGGTCGGAAGGAGGTGCCTTCTTCCCGTGTGCCGGTCGGGCTGATCCAGCCCTTATCTTGCATGCGCCGGCGAAAGGCCGGCTTGTTCAGCGCCCGCCCGCTGATGGCTTCATGCACATCCTGCAACTGGCGCAGGGTGAACTGCTCGGGCAGAAGCGCGAAGCCGACGGGCGAATAATCGAGCTTGCCGCGCAGGCGATGGATCGCGGTGGCCAGGATCTCGGCATGGTCGAAGGCGAGTTGAAGAGCCTCGTCATCCTCGTTGCGCACAGAGATCGCGACATCATCTTGGTAGGAAAGCGGGGCGTCGATACGCGCAGGCAGAAGCGCCTTGTTTTGCCGCAAAGCAGCAGCGAAGGCCGCCTCGTTCAACAGCGCCAGATAGGCCACGCTCACGATGCGCATACGCGGATCGCGCTCTGGCGCACCGAATGTGTAAAGCTGTTCCAGATGCGCAGCTTCAATCCCTGCCTTGTCGCGCATGACACGCAAGGCAGCCGCTTCCAGCGTTTCTCGTTCGCCAACAAAGCCGCCGGGCAGGGCCCAGGAACCTTCGAACGGTTGCGCGTCTCTTTGGAGCACGAGCGCGGCCGGGGCTTGGTTGCGCAAGCCGAGAAGAACGAGATCGACCGTGACAGCGAGCTGGGGAAACGCGCTGGGATCATAGGCTGAAAGGAAGTCGTCCTGGGTCATCACTTACCTCTAATATCTATTGTGCGTATTACTTAGGTGCAATTTGCGTATATGTCAATGACGGCAATCGACCGTTTTGGCGCTTCCTTGCGGGTACGGCTCTATGTGCAGTGACGCTGGATCGTGTTACGCAAGGGAATTCGCGAACTGTGGCGGCGGATGATGGCCAAGCCAGATGAGACGTCGGAAATCATCGAGCGGATCTACGACGTTGCGGTCGATCCCTCGCGCTATGAAGCGATGCTCGATATCTGGGAGCAACGCCTGTCCGTGCTTCGGCTGAAGGCGGATGAGGAAGCCAGCCTGCCGATCGCGGCCGATACCGGCATCGAAGCCCATCTCGAGCGCGCCGACATCTTTCTCCAGCGTTTGTTCGACCTCCAGGCGGATGCCGGACGCTCCCCGCTCGACCTGGAAGCCAAAGCCGCCTTTCTGGTCGATCAAGCTCTGCGCATCGATAGCGTCAACGAGGCCGCCCGTGCGACGCTCGGGCTCGCACCGGGAAGGGCGCTCGACGGCCTGCCGCTCCATTCCGAGGACGTCGCCAAGCTGAAGGCTGCCATCCGGCGCCAGCTTCCGGCGAAGACACCCGAGCCGACCTTGCTCCGCTTCACGTCAGCAAACAGCGATCGCTCGATCCTGTTTCATGTCGCGCTCTATCTGCCGGGAAACGGGCAAACGCCGTTCGTTCTTGTGCGGACGACGGAGCTCGGCTGGCCGGCGCATCTGTCCAAGACCATGCGCGAGGCGTTCAATCTGACCGCAGCTGAAGTGGAAGTGGTCCGCGCGCTGGCGGAAGGTCGCTCCTTACGCGAAATCTCGGAGGAGCGTGGCCGATCCCTGGCAACGGTGCGCACCCAAATCAGCGCGATCCTGGCCAAGACGGAAACCCATTCGCAAACCGAGCTGATCCGGCTGACGCTCGGTCTCATGGATGTGGTGGGAACGATCCCGGCGTCGCGCAACGGAGCTCTGGGCGCATCCACGCTTCTGCCGATCCCGTTCCGGTCACGCCTGACGCCGGATGGTCGCCGCTCCGACTGGATCGAGTTCGGCGATCCCGGCGGTCGTCCGCTCCTTTTCCTACCCCTGGATTACGGAATGATCCGGTGGTCGAGACAGGCCGAGATTGCTGCCGAACAACGCGGCATCCGCGTCATCTCTGTTGTCCGGCCAGGCTATGGGTTCTCGGCACCCTTGCCGTCTAAGGTCAGCTATCGGGACGGCGTGGGTTCCGATTTGCGAGGGCTTCTCGATCATCTCGGCATCGCAAAGGCCGCAGCGCTCGTGCTTGGCGCCGATCTTCGCTTTGCCATGGCGCTTGCGCGTCTTGATCCCGCGCGTTTGACCGGCATCTTCGGGTGTTCGGCAGCGCTGCCGGTGGTGAATGCGCGGCAATATGAGCGCATGGGCAAATGGCACCGCTTCATCCTTGCCAATGCACGTTATGCTCCGAGGATCCTTCCATTCCTCGTTCGCTCGGGCTTTGCACTTGCCCGCTCGGTCGGCAAGGAAAGCTTCTTCCGGTCGGTGAATGCGAGTTCGCCGGCCGACCTGCGCACCTTCTCCGATCCCGATATCCGCGCAGCGATCCTGCTGGGATCAGACATCTGCCTTGGGCCGGAGCATTCCGCGCACGATGTCTTTGCCCGCGAGTGCATCGACAGCGAAAACGACTGGGCCGATCTGGTTCGTGCCTGCCCAGTGCCAGTGCGCCTGCTGCAAGGGGCGGAAGACCCGCAAACACCAGCACAAACCGTGCGCGAACTCATGCCGGTCTTCCCTCATCTCGATATCGAGATCGTCGAGGATGCCGGTCAGCTGTTGTTCTTCCAGCATTGGCCCCGCGTGCTGGACGAACTGGAAACAATGCTCCCGAGGTAGGCCCGACGGCTAAGTTGCCAGCCAGGACAGGGCGATGATGATCAAGAGCATTCCGGTTATACCATCGAGCGTTCGTGATGCTCGCCCATAAAGCGTCTTGACCGAAGGAAGCGAGAGCAACACGGCCACCAGCCCGAACCATGACAGCGCCATCAGAAACACGCCGGCCGGCAGGACCGTATCGATCATCCCGATCTTTGCCGAATGCGCCGCCAATGCGATGCTGGAAAAGAAGGCGAAGCTGATCGGATTGGTCAGTGCGGTCAGCAGACCGATCGTAAAGTGGTTGCCCTTTCTGGCTTTTCTTGTTGGCAAACCGTTTGCTGCTTCGGCAAGAAGTGCCCGTCGAACCGTCCGCAAGCCAATCAGCAGCAACAAGGCCGTACCGATAAAGGGACCGATGCTTCCAAGCGCCTGCGACACGGGCAAACTCGTTGTGCCGCGAAGGATCAGCAGGATCAGCAGGCTGGCGCCGCAGGCAAGTCCGATGGCGACAGTCGTTGCTTCCCGGCGTGAGGCGGAAAGGCTTGTCTGCGAAACCACGGCAAAGCTCGGTCCAGGCGTGACAAGCATGGCTGCATAGGCTGCGGCATATCCAAGAAGGCTCGACGCCTCCGCCTGCATCGCCAAACTCTGCCACATGATGCGTCGATCCTCCCCGATGTTGCCGAGGAGGATCGCGTCGCCGTCAGATCAGCGCATCATGCATTTGCAGTATGATGGTGTTTGTTGGGAGATGAAGCCTGGAAAGCAAGAACGCTTTGCTCGCTAGTCCATCCAAGTTGCGCAAGCGCCGCTCAGCCAAATGGCTGATCGATCGATGGCGACGGCTCGGTGAAGAAGACGGGGCCAGTGTCGGACATATAGATGATGTCCTCGAGCCGCACGCCGCACTGGCCGTAAAGGGCAAGCATCGGTTCGTCCGAGAACACCATGCCGGGTTCGAGCAAGGTCTTGTTGCCCCGCACGATATAGGGCTCTTCGTGCATGTCCATGCCGAGCCCATGTCCGGTGCGATGCGGCAGGCCTGGCACCTTGTAGTCTGGACCGAAGCCCGCATCGGTCAGAACTCCACGCGCGGCGAAATCCACCTCCTCGCAAGGGGTGCCGAGCTGTGCGGCGTTAAAAGCAGCGCGGTGCGCTTGTCGCTCCAGCATCCAGAGTTCCCGCTGTCGCTCTGTCGGCGTGCCGAACACATAGGTGCGTGTGATGTCGGAACAGTAACGGTGAATGTGCGCACCCAGATCGATAAGCACCATATCACCGTTCCTGAGCGACTGAGGGTAGGGCACTCCATGGGGGTAGGCGGTGGCCTCGCCAAACTGTGCGGCCGCAAAGATGTGTCGCATTCCAAGCTTTGCATGCGCGGCTGCGATGAAGTCCGTCACCTCGGTGGTCGAGATCCCTTCACGAAGCCCCTGCCAAACAGCCTTGTGGACGCGCAGGCTGGCGCTCATCGCGGCTTGAATGATGGCGATCTCCGTGGCCGACTTGATCTGCCGGCACTTGGCGATAATCGCTTTCGCGCTCCTGACCTTCAGGCGATCGCCGACCTGTTCGGTGATCGCGCTGGAGAATACGAACGGCGTCATGGGGTCGAACGCGAAGCTGTCGCCCTCGGCGTTCAAGCCACAGAGAAGCTGGGCAACAAGCGAGGCGGGATCTTCATGCTCTTCCCACACTGCGATCTGGCCTTCGATCTGGATCAGCGTCTGTGTCTTGGGTTCTTCGAAAGCCGGGCTGATATAGATCGGCTCCCCCGAGACAGGGATGATCGCGCCATGCAGACGCTCGCTCGCGCCGAGCGTCATGCCGGTGAAGTAGGTGAGGCTGGTTGAGGTATCGAGATAGGTCGCCTTGATCCCTTCCTCGCGCATCAGCCCCTGCAGCTTCGCAATGCGCGCCTTCAGCTCCTCCACGGAGATCGGCGCCACCGCTGCCGCAATATCTTCGAACTCGGCCAGCGATTGGTCGAACGACTTGTAAACAGGGGCACTCATTCCGACGTTCCAACACCAAGTTCCGCGATCTTGAGCATCAACGCGACCGCAACTTCCATGTCCTGCACGGAGACCCATTCCAGAGGTCCGTGGATCTCCTGCATGCCGGCAAAGAGGTTCGGGCAAGGAAGGCCCATCTCGGTGAATCGCGAACCATCCGTGCCGCCCCTGAAGGCCGTGAACTTGGGCGTCTGGCCGATCTCGATCATGGCCCGCTCCGCCAGATCCACGGGGCGTTTGTCCTTCTCCAGCCAATAGCGCATGTTGCGATACTGCGCGCGAATGCTACAGGAAATCTTCGCACGCGGCTCAAACGCCTGCAGCTCGGCAGCTATATCCTGAATCATCTGGCCCTTGGCTGCCAGTCCATCCAGCTCGTAGTCCCGGATGATCACGCGAATGACGACCTCAGACGAGCCGCCGCTGATTTCCGTCGCATGAACATAGCCCTCACGCCCCTCGGTCGTTTCCGGGCTCATGTCCCGCGGAAGCGCAGCAACGAACCTGGAGGCGAGCACGACGGCATTGACGAGCTGATCTTTGGCCAGACCGGGATGGATCGAAACGCCTTCGATGCGGATGATTGCCTCATCGGCGGAGAAGGTCTCGAACTCGATCTCTCCCACCTTCTGGCCATCGAACGTATAAGCGAAGTCGGCGCCGACTTCCTGAACCAAAGCGGGGTACACGCCCTTGCCGATTTCTTCATCGGTCGTGAAGCAGATCCTGATCGGACCGTGCGGTAGATCGGGATTGTCGATCAGATGCTTGGCCGCCGTCATGACGATGGCAACGCCGGCCTTGTCATCGGCGCCCAGCAGCGTGGTTCCGGACGCCGTGACGATCGTATCGCCGACTTTCTCGCTGAGATAAGGAACCTGTTCCGGCGAAAGAACTAGTGAAGCGTTGTCCGGATAGCGGATGTCACCGCCATCATAGGTCCGGATCACCCTCGGCTTCACGCCCGTGGCATTGAACTGCGGTGTGGTGTCCATATGCGCCATGAAGGCGATCGTGGGACCGCTCCTGTTGCCGGGGATCGTCGCCAACACCGCGCCATGATCGTTTCGCGTCACATCGCTTGCCCCGATTTCCCGAAGCTCCTGCTCCAGAACCTTACCCATCTCGATCTGCACCGAACTGGATGGATGTGTGCCACTCTTGTCGTCGGCCTGGCTGTCGATGGCGCAATAGCGCACGAAGCGGCTTTCGAGATCCTTGGCGAAGTCAGACATGGTTCACTCGCATTGAAGTTTTTCGCATCAGGCAGGGCATCATTCCGCCAGATCGACGGTCTCGAACGTGTAGTCACCAAGCGGGCTGACCACAAAGCCTTCGACTTCCTTGCGCATGGGAACATACTGGGTGGAATGGGCAATCGTGAACCACGGCGCCTCCTTCTTGAACACGTCCTGCGCCTTTTCATAAGCGCGTGTCCGGGCGCCCATATCCGCGTTCACCTTGGCCTCTGCCACGAGCGATGAGAACTCCTCGTTGCACCAGAAGGCCCGGTTTGCACCGCCACTGCCGGCACCCGCACAGGTCAGCAGTACCGACAGGAAGTTGTCGGGATCGCCGCTCGCGCCTGTCCAGCCCAGGATTACGGCGCCGTCGCGCCCAGGCTCCATCGACTTCGCGAGATATTCGCCCCATTCGAAGCTGACGATCTCGGCCGTAACGCCGACCTTGGCCAGATCGGCCTGCATGATCTCGGCCGTGCGGCGACCGTTCGGCATGTAGGGGCGCTGCGCCGACATGGCCCAGAGCTTCATCTTCAGGTCGCGGACACCCTCTTCTTCCAGAATCTTCTTTGCCGCCTCCGGATCATACGGATCATCGACGACACGATCATTGTAGGACCACATCGTCGGCGGGATCGGGTTCTTGGCAGGCTGCGCACCGCCGAGGAACACGGAATCCACGATGGCCTGCTTGTTCATCGCCATGTTCAAGGCCTTGCGGACCTTCGGGTTGTCGAACGGCGCCATCTGCGTGTTGTAGGCGAGATAGCCGACATTCAGGCCGGCTTCCTCCTCGAGCTTGAGCTGAGGATCGGCCTTGATCCCCTCGATGTCGGCAGGCGCCGGATAAGGCATGAGGTGACATTCGCCTGACCTCAGCTTTTGAAGACGCACCGCGGCGTCCGGCGTGA
Source organism: Tianweitania sp. (assembly GCF_032053605.1). Lineage (NCBI taxonomy): Bacteria > Pseudomonadati > Pseudomonadota > Alphaproteobacteria > Hyphomicrobiales > Phyllobacteriaceae > Tianweitania > Tianweitania sp. The sequence goes on along the minus strand of NZ_DAMBUH010000023.1, from coordinate 32,305 downwards.
TGGCAAACAGCAGATCGTCGACCTTGGCCTTCTCACCCCAGTAATCCGGGTTCTTTTGGTAACGGATTGCGGCATCCTGCTGGTAGGCCACGAACTTGAAGGGTCCGGTGCCGATAGGCTGGGTGTTGAAGTCCGGCTGCCTGCCAAGCTGTTGAAGCTGGTCGGCATATTCCTTCGACATGATCGACGTGAAGTGCAGCGCCACCGTCGACAGGAAGGGCGCTTCCGGACGGCTCAGCTTGAAGCGGACGGTGTGATCGTCGACCCTCTCGATGGCCTCGATCAGCGTGTCGAATTCCATCGAGTGGTAATATTCATAGCTCGTACCCGGCAGGTATTCGTGCCAGGGGTTCTTCGGGTCGCCCTGGCGTTCGAAGGTGAAGATGACGTCATCCGCGTTGAACTCGCGGGTCGGCGTAAATGTCTCGTTGGAGTGCCACTTCACCCCCTTGCGAAGGTGGAACGTATACGCCTTGCCATCCGGCGAAACCTCCCACCGTTCCGCCAGGCTGGGAATGATCTCCGTTGTTCCCGGACGGAAGTCGAGCAGGCGATTGTAGATCGGATGTGCCGAGGCATCGAAAGTCGTGCCGGCAGTATAATGGGAGGGATCGAAGCCCTCGGGGGATGCTTCCGAGCAATAAACAAACGTCTTCGAGAAGGCTGCTGTAGGCATCGCCATCGCTGCCGAAGCAAGCAGAATGCCAGCAAGGGTTCTGTTCATCTCGATATCTCCTCTGCCGACACCACGCCGCCGTTTGGTAACGTATCATCTACCGTCGGAGCTGCTCTTTCCGCAACATAAGCTATCCACAACGCAGGTTATTGGCTGCACAGCGGGCGACTTGAGAGGCGTGGTGCGACTGATAAAGCCGCTAGGGCAAGGCTGCGAAAAGCCGCCGAATTCAAGCCCCTCAAGCGCGACAATCTTCCATGGCAAGTGCCCATCTCGGCGCCAAATGCACGCAAAATATGCGGGTTGAGAGAAGCACTGAACAGGGTCATTTTTGAACTTTACAAATGGTATAAAGTGATAACAATAAAATCTTGATGCGCTTGCAGGCGCTCGGCTGGAACATCTTTCCGGTCGCGGCGCGGATGCAGGCTCAGGAGGAACAGGAGGCCAGTATGGAAACGTCATCGCTCACGGCACGCCAGCTTTTCGAGCATGCCAAGGCCAACCCGACGCGCCGGCGCTTCGGTTTCGGGCGTAAGCCGATGCTGATCAATATCGACCTTCAATGTGCTTACACCGCCGTTGGTGAATTCGCGACGGCTTATGAAACAGATCCCAAGCAGCTCGACTATGTGAACACGCTCGCCGACCTAGCGCGGCAGAAGAGCCTGCCGACCACCTGGACCTATGTCGCCTATATGGATTCGGGCGAGGATTGCGGCGTCTGGGGAACCCGGACCGATACGCCGGACTCGCTGCAGAACATCAAGGTCGGCTCGCGCCGGGCTGAGTTCGACCCGCGCCTCAAGATCGACCATGTCAAAGACATCGTCATCAACAAGCGCATGGCGTCGCCGTTTCATGAGACGAACCTGCAATCTCTCATGGTCTGGCATCAGTGCGACACGGTGGTGATTACGGGCGGATCGACGTCCGGCTGCGTGCGCGCCTGCGTCGTGGATGCGATTTCGCGCGGCTACCGGGTTGTGGTCCCGGAAGAATGCGTCGCCGACAAGCATGAAAGCCCGCACTTCGCCAATCTCTACGACATTTCAGTGAAGTATGGCGACGTGATCCCGGTTGCCGAAGCAATCGCCTGGTACGAGGCGTACCAGCCGGAGGCGCGCTGAGATGGCCGCTGACGCAAAGCCGATGCAGTCCGATCTCGGTCTCTACGACTATCTGCCCTGGAACGAGCGACCGAAGATCGTCTGGCCGGGCAACAAGAAGATCGCCGTCTGGATCGCGCCGAACATCGAGTTCTACGAATACGATCCGCCCAACAATCCGACCCGCACCCCGTGGGCGCGACCGAACCCGGACGTGCTGCAATATTCGCATCGCGACTACGGCAATCGCGTCGGCTGGCAGCGGATGATGGCGGCGATGGATCGCGCCGGTTTTCGAGGTTCAGTGTCGCTCAACGTCGCGCTGTGCGACCACCATCCCGAAATCATCAAGGCCTGTGCGGATCGCGGCTGGGAGTTCTTTTCCCACGGCATCTACAACACCCGCTACGTCTACAACATGACGATCGAACAGGAGCGCGAGATCATCCGCGACGCGTTCGATACGGTGCGCAAGCATACCGGTCAGGAGCTTGCCGGCTGGCTGTCGCCGGCGCTGTCGAACAACTTCTGGACCATGGACATCCTGTCGGAAGCCGGCATCCAGTATACCTGCGACATGTTCCATGACGACCAGCCCATGCCGGTCAAGGTCAAGAGCGGCAGACTGATCTCGATGCCCTATTCGCTCGAGATGAACGACGTCATCGTTTACAACACGCAGAAGGTCACGCCGCGCCATTACGGCGAGATCATCAAGCGCCAATTCGACCAGCTCTACAAGGAAGGTGCGGACAGCGGCACGGTGATGTGCATCCCGCTTCATCCTTACCTTGTCGGCCAGCCGCACCGCATCGACGCCTTTGCCGAAGCGATCGAATACATCGCCGGTCATGACGGCGTTTGGCAGACGACGGGTCGCGAGATCGCCGAAGCCTATCATGCATCAGGCGCTTACGACGCCTTCAACGCCGCAATGGCGGCGCATAATGCGGAAGGGGGATCACGCTGATGCCGCTGCCCGACAACTACCTGGAATACCCGCATCGCCGTTACGGCATGGATCATGACCGTTACGACTGGTCGGACATGTTCCAGCGCAAGCCGATCACCTGGCCGAACGGCGCACGGATCGCGCTGTCGGTGGTCACGCATGTCCAGTATTTCCCGCTCGACATGCCGTCCAAGCCATTCAAGGCGCCGGGCGCGCTGTCGATGCCCTATCCGGACTTCCGCTATTACACCAACCGCGACTACGGCAATCGCGTCGGCGTGTTTCGCGTGCTGCGACTGCTAGGCGAAAAGGGTCTGAAGACCAGCTTTGCCATCAACGGCATCATCGCCAAGCGCTATCCGGCTCTGCTGCGCGCCGTTGTTGAAGGCGGCCACGAGATCGTCGCCCATGGCCTCGACATGGGCAAGGTGCATCATTCGGGTCTGTCCGAGGACGAGGAAAACGCCATCGTGGCCGAAGCCCTGCGCCTCCTGCGCGAGGAAAGCGGGCAGGCGGTCACCGGCTGGCTTTCGCCGGGCCGGGCCCAGAGCTTCAACACGCCCGACATTCTTGCCCGCAACGGCGTCGCCTATGGCCTGGACTGGGCCAATGACGATCTGCCCTACGAGATGCGCACCGGGGCTGGGCCGTTGATCGCCATGCCGCTCGCCTATGAAACCGACGATCGGGTTGTGGCAGACGAATATTTCCAGTCCGAGCCGCAATGGGTTCAGCAGGTCAAGGATCGCTTCGACGTGCTTTACCGCGAAAGCTCTGAAGGCGGCGGTCGGGTGATGAGCCTGCCGCTGCATAGCTGGGTTTCGGGCATGCCTTACCGCATCGAATATCTGCGGGAGGTCCTCGACTACATCCTTTCGCATGACGGTGTGTGGAACGCACCGGCGGGCGAGATCTGCGCGGCGTTTCGCGCGTCGAGCTGAACTCGCATCAGGGTTTCGGCGCCAGCCCTTTGCCAGCGCCGGACCTTCAAGTGGAGACGATCATGGCAGCCGATGCCGCACCTCGCACGATGCTAGGCAAGATCTGGGACGAGCATGAGATCCTGCGTCATCCGGCCGGGCCGTCGCTGCTTTATATCGACCGGGACATGATCCACGAAGGCAGCTTCCATGCCTTTGCCGATCTCAAGCGTCGCGGCCTGAAACCGCGCCGGCCCAAGCAGATCTTCGGCGTTGCCGATCACTACGTGCCCACGCTTGGTCGGCGCTCGGAAGATGCCGCCAGTCCGGCCATCGCCAAGATGATCGACACGTTCGACGAGAACATGGAATGGGGTGGCCTGCGCCATTTCGGTCTGACGAGCCGGGAACAGGGCATCGTCCATGTCGTGGCACCCGAACAGGGCATCACCCTGCCAGGCCTGACGATAGTGTGCTCCGACAGTCATACGTCGACACAAGGCGCGCTGGGCGCGATCGCGTTCGGCATCGGCCAGTCCGAAAACGCCCATGTGCTCGCGACCCAGACTTTGTGGCAGTTGAAGCCGAAAACCATGCGGGTCACCGTGAATGGTACGCTGGGGCAGGGCGTCACGGCCAAGGATGTAATGCTGGCGCTGATCGCCAGGATCGGTGCGGCGGGTGCGGGTGGTTATGCCATCGAATTCGCCGGACCGGTTGTACGTAACTTCTCCATCGAAGCGCGTTTGACGCTGTGCAACATGTCGATCGAGGCAGCTGCGCGCTTCGGCATGGTGGCACCCGACGAAACGACCTTCGCTTATGTTCGAGGCCGGCACTACGCGCCCGCCGAACTGGAATGGGATGCGGCGGTTGCGCATTGGCGCGAACTCGTCAGCGACCAAGGCGCTGTTTTCGATCGCGAGGTCGTGCTGGAGGGTGCCGAGATCGCGCCGATGGTGACCTGGGGCACGAGCCCCGAGGATGCCGTTGCGATCAACGGCCACGTGCCGGACCCCACGATCTTCGACAATGCCGACAAGCGCAAGTCTGCCGCGAAGTCGCTTGAATATATGGAACTCGCCCCCGGCATGCCGCTCGATGGGCTCAAGCTCGACAAGGTGTTCATCGGTTCCTGCACCAACAGCCGCATCGAGGATCTGCGCGCGGCAGCGTCCGTCTTGAAGGGACGCAAGGCGGTGATCCCGGCCATCGTCGTGCCCGGATCAACGCAGGTGAAGGAACAGGCGGAAGTCGAGGGCCTGGCCCAGACCTTCAAGGAAGCAGGCTTCGAATGGCGTGAATCCGGCTGCTCCATGTGTGCGGCGATGAATGGCGACGTGGTCGGTCCAGGCGAGCGCTGTGCGTCCACCTCGAACCGCAATTTCGTTGGCCGCCAGGGCCCAGGCGCGCGCACGCATCTGGTCAGCCCGGCCATGGCTGCCGCCGCTGCCATCAGCGGCTGTCTCACCGATGTTCGGCGCATGTGAGGGACAAATGAGAGCTTTCACCAGTGAGACATCGAAGGTCGTCGCAGTTCCCGGCGTGAACTGTGACACCGACCAGATCATCCCCGGCCGCTTCCTCAAGGCGGATCGGGCGCAGGGCTACGGGCAGTTCCTGTTCCACGACATTCGTCGCAATGAACGCGGTGAACTCGACCCTGCCTTTCCCTTGAACAAGCCGGGCGCAGACAGCGCGACCATCCTGCTCGTTGAAGACAATTTCGGCTGCGGATCCTCACGCGAAGGCGCGGTCTACGCGCTGGTCGATCACGGCATTCGCGCACTGATCGCGCCGAGCTTCGGCGATATCTTCTACAACAATGCGCTGAAAAACGGCGTCGTGCCGGTTCGTTTGCCGGTCGCGTTGTGCGACGCGCTTGCCGAACATCTCGCCGAGTTCCCGGAAGCGCAAGTGACCGTCGACCTCGAAAAAAGCGAAGTGGTCCTTCCGGCCAATCTGGGCACGCATCCCGTCAGCATCGATCCGTTTGCACGAGAGGGCATCCTGCGCGGGCTCGATGAGATCGAGATGACCTTCACTTACGCCGAACAGATCCAGGCTTTCGAACAAGCGCGGATTGCATCTCATCCATGGCTGGGTCGCTGACGGACGAACCAGCACAAATAATCGCCGTCGAACAATGGGAGACTGTTTATGAACTTCAGAATTGATCGCCGTGACCTCTTGAAAGCCTCTGGTGCGCTGGCCGTGACGCTCGCGACACCCTCCATCCTGCGTGCACAAGGCGCCACCGTGAAGGTCGGCGTGCTCGAGCCGCTCACCGGCAACCTCGCCTACAACGGCACGCAGAGTGCGGCCGGCGCGAAGTTTGCTGCCGACAAGATCAACGCTGCCGGCGGCATCAAGAGCATGAACGGCGCTCAGATCGAACTAGTCGTGGTGGATGCGCAAAGCCGCCCGGAAGTTGCCGCCTCATCCGTCGACACGCTTGCTCAAGCCGGTGTCGTCGCCTTTACGGGCGCAACGGCCTCCGCGCTCGGTCTTGCCTCTTCGCAGGCTGCCGCGAAATATGATCTGGCGCAGGTTTTCTCCATCGGCACCGCCGAGAATATCGTCCAGCGCGGACTTCCAAACGTGTTCCGCTTCACGCCGGGCGTGAACAAGTGCACCAGCGTCGCGCTTGAAAACCTCAAGCTGTTGAACGAGGGCGCCGGCAACGTCGTCAAGACTGCGGCGATCGTCCATGAAGACGGCCCGTTCGGTTCCAATATGGCCAAGATCATGGCCGCGGAGCTGCCCAAGCAGGGCATCGAAGTCGTGGAAACCATCTCGCATCCGACGCCGCATCGCGATTTCTCCAACATCGCGCTGCGCGTGAAGGCCTCGAAGGCCGATATCCTGATCCCGTCGAACTACATCAACGAATATACGCTGATGGCTCGTTCGCTGCGACAGCAGCGCGTGGAACTGAAGGCGATCTATTCGATCCTCGGCGGCGCGGCCTCCAACATCAAGTTCGTCCGCGAGAACCAGGAAGTTGCGCAGTATGTCATGGACTGCAATCACTGGTACGACCCGAACAAGGAGGACTCGAAAGCCCTCGCTGCGGCGGCTTCCGCAGCCGGTCTCGACCTGACCTACGATGTCATGGTGTCCTACGCCACGGTGCAGGTCATCGCCGATGCGCTGGAGCGCAGCGGCTCGGACGATCGCAAGAAGATGCTGGAAGCCCTTGCCGCCTCCACCTTCGACCAGTCGATTATGCCTTATGGGCCCACCAAGTTCGTCAACGGCGACAACGTCAACTCACGGCCGGTGAACACGCAGATCCGTGGCGAAAAGATCGAGCTTGTGTTCCCCAAGGAATTCGCAAGCGCCGAGCCGGTGTTCCCGATCCCGGCCAAGTAAAAACCGGCTCGAAGCTCCGGCGGATAACCGTCGCCGGAGCTTTCATTTGCAACTTATTCGAGCGAACCCGATGTCGAGTCTGATCTTGCCTGCCGTGTTGAGCGGCCTGATGATGGGGGCAGTCTATGCGCTGATAGCGCTGGGCCTGACCCTCATCTATGGCGTGCTCCATATCATCAACTTCGCGCATGGCAGCCTGCTGATGCTGGCACTGTTCGCGGTTTATTTCCTGAACTTCTATCTCGGCATCGACCCATATCTGGCAATCCCGATCGTGCTGCCAGTCTTCTTTGGCCTGGGCTATGCGCTGCAGCGCGGGTTGATCTCGCCCATGAGCTCCGGCTCGGAACAGAACGTTCTTTTGATCACGCTGGCATTGTCGATGATCATCGACAATCTCGCGCTCTATTTCTGGACCTCGAACACCCGATCCGTCGACATCCCCTACGCCTATGACACGGTCGAGGTCCTCGGCGCCTTTCTGCCGCTCGGCCGCGTCATCGCCTTTGGTGCGGCCTTGGCGGCAGCACCGCTTCTGTGGCTGTTTATGGCGCATACCCGTACGGGATCGGCGATCCGGGCGGTGGCGATCGAGAAGCGCGGCGCCGAGCTCGTCGGCATCGACGTCAACCACACCTATGCCGTCTGCTTCGGCATCGGCACGGCCTGTGTGGCCTTGGCAGCCTGCCTTCTTCTGCCGACCTTCTATGTCACGCCGCAGGTGGGCTACACCTTCGTGCTGGTCGCCTTCACCACTGTTGTTCTCGGTGGAATGGGCAGCCTGCTCGGTGCGCTTATTGCCGGACTGCTGCTTGGCGTCATCGAATCCCTATGCGGTCTTTTCCTTGGCGAGAGCCTTGGCCAGATCGGCATCTTCGTCGCCTTTATCCTGATCCTTTTGTTCAAGCCGTCCGGTCTTCTGGGCAAGGTGGGACGCTGATGAAACTTCAGTCTGCTGGTCAAATCGCGCTGGTTGTCGCTGCCTGCGCCTACCTCCTCAGCGTTTACCTGATGTCCTCGCCGGTCTGGATCGGCTTCACCATTAACGCGCTCATCGTCACGATTATCGCCCTGTCCTGGAACATCACCGGCGGCTTTGGCGGCATGTCCTCCTTCGGCCATGCCGCGCTTTACGGCACGGGCGCCTATGCATCCGCGATCCTTCAGGTGCAGTTCGGCGTCAATGCCTGGATCGCCTTCGGCTTCGGCATCATCGCTGGCGCGGCGATGGGCGGCTTTATCGGGGCGCTGGCTTTCCGTTACGGTCTCAAGGGCTCCTACTTCGCCCTGGTGACGCTGGCTTTCGCCGAAGTGCTGCGCATCTGCGCCTCGTCGTTCGCCATCACCGGTGGCGGCAGCGGCTTGCAGTTGCGGCTCGACCCAGGCGTCGCAACGCTGCAGTTCCCGGACCGCACCGTGTTCTACACGATCCTTCTGGTTGTCGTGGCGCTCGTCATGCTCCTCACCTTCCTCATCAAGAAGTCCCGTTTCGGCGCCTATCTGGTCGCCATTCGTGAAAACGAGGATGCGGCGCGCGCGCTCGGCATCGACACCTACAAGATCAAGGTTCAGGCGATGGTGATCTCGGGCGCTTTCGGCGGCCTCGCCGGCGCTCTTTATCTCCAGCTGTTCCTTTTCATCGACAGCACGGTTGTTTACGGCAGCGCCGTGTCGATCGAAGCCCTGATCGGACCGATCATTGGCGGTGCCGGGACTGTCTGGGGACCGTTGATCGGAACGCTGGGACTGCATCTCCTGAGCGAAGGCGCCAAGCATCTCCTCCCGAATGCACCGGGCCTCAACTTCGTGCTGTACGCCATCGTCTTGATCTGCGCGGTGCGTCTGCTCCCACGCGGCCTGATGGGCCTGGCCGCCCTTTTTGGAACCTTCAACAGCCGGAAGGATGACGACCATGCTTGAGGTCCGTAATCTTTCGAAGAGCTTCGGCGGGCTGCAAGCAGTCAGCGATGTTTCGCTGGATGTGCGGGAAGGATCGATTGTCGGTCTGCTCGGCCCTAACGGTGCGGGCAAGACCACCTGCTTCACCATGATCGCAGGCTTCACCAAGCCCAATGCGGGCAGCGTGACATTCGAAGGCAAGGACATCACTGGCCTGCCGCCGCACCAGATCTGCGCACGCGGCATGATCCGTACCTTCCAGATCGTGCAGCCTTTTGCCGGGCTGACGGTACAGGAAAACATCGCGGTCGGCGCTTATCTGCACCACCATGAGCGCAGGGAAGCCATGGCGCTCGCTCGCGATGTCGGCAAGCGGCTCGGCATGGGCAACATGCTCGATCGACCTGCATCCTCCCTGACCATCGCCGGGCGCAAGCGCCTGGAACTCGCCCGTGCCCTGGCCACCGGCGCCAAGCTGCTGCTTCTCGACGAGGTCATGGCGGGTCTGATTCCCTCCGAGATCAACGAGATCGTGGGCATTATCCGGCAGATCCGCGAGGAAGGCCACACCTTCCTGATGATCGAGCACGTGATGCAGGCCGTGATGAGCCTCGCCGAAACGGCTTACGTCCTCAACCAGGGCAAGCTGATCGCCCACGGACCGCCGCGTGAACTGGTCAAGGACGCTTCGGTTGTCGAAGCCTATCTCGGCCACGGCGCGGCCGCACGCCTTCAGGATGAACACCATGCTTGAGATTTCGGGTATTCAGGCCGGTTACGGCTCGATGGCGGTTCTTCAGGGCCTCGATCTGCGCGTGGAAGCCGGCGAGATCGTTGCGCTGCTGGGGTCAAACGGCGTGGGCAAGACGACGCTCAACAACGTCATCTCCGGTTTCATCCGCCCCACGGCTGGTTCCGTGAGCTTCAAGGGCGAGGTGATCAACGGCCGCAAGCCAAGCGAGATCGTAGCCTTGGGGATCGCTCAGGTGCCGGAAGGCCGCAAGATTTTTCCGAACCTGACCATTCGCGAAAATCTGCGGCTCGGCGCTTATCGCCGTGCAACCGCAAGGGTCGAGCAGAACTTCGAGCGCGTTTGCACCATCTTCCCGCGTTTGAAAGAGCGGCTTGGCCAGTCGGCCGGAACATTGTCGGGCGGCGAGCAGCAGATGCTGGCGATCGGGCGGGGCATGATGTCGGAGCCGGACCTGTTGATCCTCGATGAACCCTCGCTCGGCCTGTCCCCGCTCATGGTGGAGGAGATGTTCGCGTTGATCACCAAGATCAACGCCGACGGCGTCGCGGTGCTCCTGGTGGAGCAGAATGTGATGCAGTCGCTCGGTGTCGCCAAGCGTGCTTACGTCCTCGAACAGGGTCGCTTCGTCATGCAGGGCGAGGCGGCAACGCTGCTCGCCGATCCGCAGCTGCGGCAGGCTTATCTCGGCATGTGAGTGCGCCGTACGCGCAACCAGCCTTGCTCTTCTAAGAATTGGAGAACACCATGTCCTTAACGCGCACAAAGCGCTTGCGGCAGGCGCTTGCAGGCAAGCGAGCTGTCATGGCTCCCGGCGTGGTTGACGCCATGTATGCCCGCCTCGTCGCTGAAGCAGGCTTCGAGGCCATGTATATGACCGGCGCCGGCACGTCGGCGACCCGTCTCGGCTACCCCGATGTCGGCCTCTTGACCATGACCGAGATGGTCGACAATGCCACGCGCATCGCCGATGCGTCAGACGTGCCGCTGATTGCCGATGCCGACAACGGCTTCGGCGGACCCCTCAATGTGCGCCGCGCGATCCAGCTCTACGAGCGTGGCGGCGTTGCGGCGATCCACCTGGAAGACCAGGTGCTGCCCAAGCGCTGTGGTCACCTTTCGGGCAAGCAGCTCGTTCCAGCAGCCGACATGGTCGCCAAGGTGAAGGCAGCCGTCGACGCCCGCATCGACCAGGACTTCGTGGTGATCGCGCGGACGGATGCCTTATCGGTGGACGGCCGTGATGCTGCCTTCGACCGTGCTGAAATGTACCGCGAAGCGGGTGCAGACGTGATCTTCATCGAAAGCCCCGGTCCTGACGACCTCGCCCATATCGCACCGCGCTTTCCCGCTATTCCGCTGCTTTACAATATGGCGACTTCCGGCAAGACGCCGTTCCTGAAGCGTGAGGAAATCGAGGAACTCGGCTTCAAGCTGATCATCTATCCGAACTGGCTGCTGCTTTCGGCAATGGAGGCCGCGCGTAAGACCCTCGAGATCATGAAGAAGGAAGAGTCGATTGCCTCCGTCGCGCCCAATGTCATGAGCTTCAAGCAGTTCTTCGACACCGCTCGCATGGCCGAGGTGCAGGAGCTGGAAGCGCGCTACGGCACGCCGGAAAACAGTCGCACCGGCTACTGAGCCTTCAAGGGAGGCGCAACGCGCCTCCGCCCGTCGAAACAGAGGTTGATCATGGCGCTTCTCAGTCCCGAAGGCGTAACGTTCGAATTCGAAGTTCCGGTAGTGGTGGTAGGCGCCGGCGCCTGCGGCCTCGTCGCCGCCCTGGCGGCCCATGATGCCGGGCAGTCTGTGATCATTTTGGAGCGTGACGAGAACCCTACGGGATCGACCTCGCTTTCCGCGGGCCTGATCCCGGCGCCGTGCACCCGGCTTCAGAAGGAAGCCGGCATCGAGGACAGTCCCGAACTCTTTGCCGCCGACATCGTCGCCAAGACGCACGACCATACCCCCTATGATCAGGCGCTGGTTGCTGCCCGCGCTGCCGGGCCGATGATCGACTGGCTGATGGAAAAGCACGGGGTCGAGTTCGAGCTGGTGACCGGCTTCCTGTATCCCGGCCATTCGCGACTGCGCATGCACGGTCCGAAAAGCCGCACGGGCGCCGATCTTGAACAAGCCCTGCTCGCAGCCGTTTCCAATGCCGGCATCGACCTCATCACCGGCGCTTCAGTCGAGGACATCTATGCAGACGCCTCAGGTCGCGTGGTCGGCGTGCGCTGCCGCCGGTCTGACGGTGCAACCGAAGATCTCGGCTGCCAAGCGCTGATACTGGCCTGCTGCGGTTTTGCGGGTGATGCGCAGATGGTGCGCCAATACATTACCGAAATCGCAGACGCCGAATGCTGCGGCCACCTGTCGAACACCGGCGATGCGGTGCGGTGGGGAACCGCACTTGGCGCGGCGACCGCCGACATGGGCGCGTATCAGGGGCACGGCTCGGTCGCTCATCCGCATTCCCTGCCGCTTACCTGGGCCGTTATCACCAAGGGCGGCATTCTGGTGAACACGAACGGTCAGCGCTTCTCCAATGAAATGCGCGGTTATTCCGAGCATGGCGCCGAAGTGGCGGCGCAGCCGGATCACATCGCATGGGACATCTTCGGCGCGCCCGGCCATGAGGCTGCGGAAGGGTTTTATGATTATCGCGAGCTTCGCAAGCTCGGTGCGGTGAAGATGGCGGACACGCTGGAAGCGCTTTCCGAGGTCACGGGGCTCCCGCTTTCTTACCTAAAAGCGGAATTTTCGGCCATCGAAGAGGCGATTTCTGCCGGAAAACCGGATCGTTTCGGGAGAAACTTCGCCGAAAATGACGTCCTGAAGCCGCCTTTTTACGCCGTGAAGGTCAACGGCGCGCTGTTCCATACGCAGGGCGGATTGGTCATCGATGACCAGGCGCGCGTGCTGCGGAAAGGCGGCGAGCCTTTGCCGAACCTGTTCGCCGGCGGCGGTGCCGCGCGCGGTGTCTCGGGCGATTCCAACTACGGTTATCTGTCGGGCAACGGACTTCTGACAGCCACGACCTTCGGCCGGCTCGCCGGCATAAGTGCTGCGCGGATCGCTGAAGCAGCTGACGCCTGATCCACAAACGCGACGAGGGAGGAAACATGAAGAAGGTTCTGGTAATCGTGCCGTTTCCGATGGGTGAGGAAGACCTCGCCCGGCGACAGGCACAGATGAAGGCGGTCGATCTCGGTCCGGGCATCGAGTTCCACTACAAGGCGGTTCGGGTCGGGCCCAAGAACTATTCTAGCCAGCACGACATGGTGCTGGCTGACATCGCAATCGTCGACGCCGGGCTCGACGCGGAAAAGGACGGCTTCGATGCGGTTTGCATCGATACGATGTCGGATAGCGGCATGGCGATGCTGCGCTCGATCCTCACCATTCCGGTCATCGCGCCCGGCCGCCACGCCATGCTCGTGGCGCAGATGTTGGGGGAGAAGTTCTCGATCCTGATGATGTGGGATCGCTGGAAGATGCTCTACACGAAGACGCTGGGCGAACTCGGCATGGAGCACAAATGCGCTTCCATGCGCTCCATCGGCGTCACACCGGATAACAAGAGCCTCCTGTCCGGCAAGGAGGATGAGGTGTTCCCGCTGCTGCTCGACGCAGCACGCAATTGCGTGGAAGAAGATGGCGCGCAGGTGCTGATCCTCGGCTCCACCACCATGCATGAGGCGCATGGCTGGTTGTCGAACGAGATCGGCGTGCCGGTGATCAATCCGGGTCCGCTGACCTACAAGCTTGCCTCGATTGCGCTCGACCTCAAGCTCACCCACAGCAAGGCGACCTGGCCGACGCCGCTGGCGCCCAAGCACGAAATGATCCGAGCGATTGGTGCGGCAGGCGCGGCCTATCTGGAGGGACGCCCATGACCCGCATCCTCGTCATCGTTCCTTTCGCGCTGGATGCCGAAGGCGTCAGGAACCGTGAAGCGCAATCCGGCTATGTGCCGCTGCCCGATGGTTGGGAACTCATCTATCGCCCGGTGACCTGCGGCCCGACCTCCTTCATGTCGCCCCACGATTGGGGGTTGATGGACCTCGCCATCTTCGAAGCCGGCTGCAATGCGGAAGCCGAAGGCTTCGATGCCGTTTGCATCGACACGATGTCGGACAGCGGCATGGTTGCGCTCCGCTCCGTGCTGTCGATCCCGGTAATTGGGGCCGGCAAGGCGTCGATGCTTTACGCGCTAACACTTGGCGGGCGCTTCTCCGTTCTCGCGCAATGGGAGCCGGCGCTGCCACGCTACCGCAAGGCCATCCGCGAATATGGCTTCGACCGGCAATGTGCTTCCGTGCGCTCGTTCGACCAGCCGCCGGATTTCTCCAATTTGCTCGACGGCAAGGAAGACAAGGTGTTCCCGCGCATGCGCGATGTCGCCTTGCGCTGCATCGAGGAAGACGGCGCGGAAGTGATCTGCCTGGGATCCACCACCATGCATCAGGCCGGCGAGTACCTTGCCGCCAATCTGCCGGTGCCGGTCGTCAATCCCGGTCCGCTGACCTACAAGCTCATGGAGACGTTCCTGGCGCTTGGTCTCACCCATGGCCGCGACGTTTATCCCGCCCCTGTCGAGCCCCGGCTCGACATGGTGCATGCGATGATGAAGGCCGGTGCTGCAGCCGAAAACGCGGCGAAAGGCTAAGCCCCGCCAAGCATGACGGCGGTGCAGGTGTTGGCGGACCTAGTGATCAGGTCCGTCCCAGCGAAAAGTCCTTGCCGTCTTCGCGCTTCAGCGAAACGCGGTATTCGTAGCGGTCGGCGCAGTAGAAGATCTCGGCCGCATAGAAGGGCTTCAACTCGGCATTGAAGAACAGGCGCTTGACGAGCATCAAGGGTGCCCCGACGGGTATCTCCAGATGCTTCGCAGCATAATCGTCAGCAAGCGTCGCCGTCATGGTCTGTTCGACCTGCTCAACAGTGGCGCCCGCCTGCTGCACGAGATCGATCATGTTGGTTTTCGCCAGATCCTGACGCTTCAACATCCCTCCGAACTCAGGCAGGATGTAGGCCGTGGACAGCGAGTAGGGGCGGCGCTCCAAGAGGCGCACACGGACGGCGCGGACCAGCTCCGTGGTCGGTGCGATCCCCATTTCTGCACAGACGCGGGGCGGCGCTTCGCCGTGATCCAGGCTGATCACCTTCAAGCGCGTACTCTTGCCGACATCGTTCAGGTAACTGAAGAGGCTGTTGACGTTCGAAACAACCGCCTTGTTGAACTCGTCCTCCTTCGTGCGTTTGGTGACGAAGGTTCCGCGCCCCCGGGTGCGGGTAACGAGCCGTTCAGCCGTGAGCATCTCCATGGCTTTGCGGATCGTGATGCGGCTGACCGAAAAGCTTTCCGACAGCTCCGCCTCGCTGGGGATCGCACGGTCGTCCGGATAATAGCCTTTGACGATCCGCTCCCGGAGCACCGCATAGATGCGATGGTAGAGCGGAGTAGGAGAATGCACTTGAACCATGGTGTCTCACTGAAAACAGCGGGCAGGGCCGCTGTAGCGCTCGTTTAAGGCAGTGGATCCTTCAACGGGTTCCGCAAACGCCGCCAACAACCGCAATCCCTTGTTCGTTCTGCTTCCAGATCAATCCCTGATCTGCCGTCTTGTTTTGGAAGAGCATCCTCGCGGCCCACCCTACCCAGCGAAGGTCAGGTCCTAATATCATATCTTTTATATCTTTTGGAACTGGCTTCGTGTGGCGCAGCGATCAACGCGCATCAAACCTGCGACCACTTGAAAGCAAGCGGTCGTTCCAGACTGTTGAGGGCCGGCTTTCTTGCGAAATGGATTCGCTTCGTGGCGTTTGCAAAAATGCGTAACGAGCGGCCGATTGCTGCCACGGGATGGTACGTTTGCCCCATCGCCGACCTTCGGCCGGCCGAGCACCAGAAGATCACCTCCGTTTTTTTCAGCAAGGTCGTTACAGGGGATTCAGGTACCGAATTGCGAGCTGAAGATCGACTGACTTGGCTTCCAGCCAGTCGCCGTCAGCTCATACTGCGAACAACTATCCTTCGTGTGTCGAAGATTAGCCTGGATGTTTTTCGATTTTCGAGTAGCGAAAACGACATCTCCAATAATTACTTGAATAACCAAGCGCTATAGTGCGGTCTCGCAAAAACTAAGCGGCCTTTATATTTTCGCTTTGATCTAGATCAAAGCCTCGCTTCGCTCGCCCCTGCATGAGGGTGTGCTTACAATTTCATCACCATGACGCTTAATTCAGCGCTTTATTGTCGCGCTTTGCGCCAGAGCAATGACATCGCACGCTGTTTTTTGTAGAGCCGTATCAACCCACCCACTTCATTCCTTCTATGAACCGGAAGCAGGCATGGTTGAGACAACAGATACGACGGAGCGCCCGTCCTTTCGCCAGAAGCGGCGTCGCGAGCTGCTGACATTCGTCGTTCTGGCGTTTGGCATTTGGCCGCTCGTAGCGGTCGCCGTGGTTGGCACTTACGGCTTCTCCGTTTGGATGTACCAGATCCTGAACGGCCCTCCCGGCCCGCATGAGATCGTTCGGGCCCAGCCGAATTCCGCCGAGTGACAGCCATGCGTGACGTTGTCAGTACCCGGCGCGGGTTCCTGACGGGGCGATCCGTTAGAACACGGCCGATCTTTTATCCGCCAGGCGTGACTGATCGCTCCATCCGGGATTGCTCAGGCTGCGGCGACTGCGCGGCTGCTTGCCCGACAAGCATCATTTCGATGCAGAACGGCGTTCCCGCGCTCGACTTCGATGCTGGCGAATGCGCGTTTTGCGGGGAGTGCGCGAACCACTGCCCTGAGCCCGTCTTTCCGGCTGTTCGCGCAACGCAGTTTGCGCATCACGCGGTGATTGCGACGTCCTGCCTGGCCATGAACTACGTTGATTGCATGGCTTGTCGTGACGCCTGTCCAACGGCGGCGATCCGTTTCAAGCCGCGTTTGGGCGGTCCCTTCGTGCCCTCTCTCGAAGCCGATCCTTGCACTGGCTGCGGTGCCTGCATTTCGGTCTGTCCCACACAAGCCATCACCATGACGGCGCGAACAACGGAAGCAGTTCATGCGTGACGCCGTGCATCATATTTCCAGCGCCGTGGTCGTCGTGCGGCCCGAGGCGCTCGAGCGCATCTCGGCCAGCCTTGGCGACCTCGAAGGCGTGGAAGTCCATGCCAGCGGAAACAACAAGATCGTCACCGTGATCGAAGGACCGACATCCGGCTTCCTCGGCGACACGCTGATCCAGATTTCGGCCATGGACGACGTCATCGCCGCCCACATGGTCTTCGAACAAAGCATTGCAGAAGAAGGAGATGTCGCATGACGGCAGAACTCACGCGGCGTGACGTGCTGAAGGCACAGGCAGCCGCGATCGCGGCATCGACCGCAGGCATCGCCATGCCAGCCGCAGCACAGTCGGTGCCCGGCGGCGTGTCCAGCCTCGAAATCAAGTGGTCTAAAGCGCCTTGCCGCTTCTGCGGCACGGGTTGCGGCGTCATGGTCGGCGTCAAGGAGAACCATGTCGTCGCGACCCATGGCGACATGGAAGCGGAGGTCAATCGCGGCCTCAACTGCGTCAAGGGCTACTTCCTGTCCAAGATCATGTACGGCAAGGACCGCTTGACCACGCCCATGCTGCGCAAGCGCAACGGCGTGTTCGACAAGGAAGGCGAATTCGAGCCCGTCACCTGGGAAGAAGCCTTCGACATCATGGCCGAAAAGGCCAAGAAGACGCTGAAGGAAAAGGGTCCGACAGCCGTCGGCATGTTCGGTTCCGGCCAGTGGACCATCCATGAAGGCTATGCCGCAACCAAGCTGATGCGCGCAGGCTTCCGTTCCAACAATCTCGACCCCAACGCCCGCCACTGCATGGCCTCGGCCGCTTACGGCTTCATGCGCACCTTCGGCATGGACGAGCCGCTGGGCTGCTATGACGACTTCGAGCATGCCGACGCCTTCGTGCTGTGGGGCTCGAACATGGCCGAGATGCATCCGATCCTGTGGTCGCGCCTGGCCGACCGCCGCCTTGGCCACGAGCACGTCAAGGTTGCCGTCCTGTCGACCTTTACCCATCGCAGCATGGATCTGGCCGACATTCCGCTGATCTTCACGCCGGGCACGGATCTGGCGATCCTGAACTACATCGCCAACCACATCATCCAGACGGGCCGGGTGAACCAGGAGTTCATCGACAAGAACACCAAGTTCATGACGGCCACGGTCGACATCGGCTACGGCCTGCGCGATGACAACGAGCTTGAGACGAAGGCCAAGGGCGTCGCGACCGCAGCCGAGATGGCGCCCAGCGACTTCGAGTCCTTCAAGGCGTTCGTGTCCGAATACACGCTCGACAAGGTTGCCGAGCTGACCGGCGCCGACCGCGGCTACCTCGAACAGCTCGCGGAACTGTATGCAGACCCCAAGACCAAGGTGATGTCGCTTTGGACCATGGGCTTCAACCAGCATGTGCGCGGCGTGTGGGCCAACCACATGGTCTACAACATCCACCTTCTCACCGGTAAAATCTCCGAGCCAGGCAACAGCCCGTTCTCGCTGACCGGTCAGCCCTCGGCTTGCGGCACGGCGCGCGAGGTCGGCACCTTCGCCCACCGCCTTCCCGCCGACATGACGGTGACCAATCCGGAACACCGCAAGCACGCGGAAGAGCTGTGGAAGCTGCCGCACGGTCTGCTGCCGGAAAAGCCCGGCTACCATGCCGTCCAGCAGGACCGTATGCTGCATGACGGCAAGCTCAATTTCTATTGGGTGCAGGTCAACAACAACATGCAGGCCACTGCCAACAACAGCAGTGAGGCCTACAAGGGCTATCGCAATCCCGACAATTTCATCGTGGTCTCGGACGCCTATCCGACCGTGACGACGGCCTGTGCCGACCTCATTCTGCCCAGCGCCATGTGGGTGGAAAAGGAAGGCGCCTATGGCAATGCCGAGCGCCGTACCCACGCCTGGCACCAGCTTGTCAACGCGCCTGGCGAAGCGCGCTCCGACCTCTGGCAGATGGTGGAGTTTTCCAAGCGCTTCAACACCGAGGATGTTTGGCCTGCCGAAATCCTGGACGCGAACCCCGACTACAAGAACAAGACGCTCTACGAGGTGCTGTTCCAGAACGGCCAGGTCGACCGTTTCCCGCTCTCGGAAATCTCACCCGATTACGAGAACCGCGAGTCCAAGGCCTTCGGCTTCTACCTGCAGAAGGGCATGTTCGAGGAATATGCCAGTTTCGGCCGTGGCCACGGCCACGACCTAGCACCCTACGACACCTATCATGAGGTGCGCGGCCTGCGTTGGCCGGTGGTCGACGGCAAGGAAACCAAGTGGCGCTATCGCGAGGGCTACGACCCCTATGTGAAGGCGGGCGAGGGCGTGAAGTTCTACGGCCAGAAGGATGGCCGCGCCGTCATCCTCGCTGCTCCTTACGAGCCGCCAGCAGAGTCGCCGGACGACGAGTTCAACTTCTGGCTCGTCACCGGCCGCGTGCTGGAACACTGGCATTCCGGCTCGATGACCATGCGCGTGCCGGAGCTCTACAAGGCGTTCCCCGGCGCACGCTGCTTCATGAACGGCGACGACGCACGCCGGCTCGGCATCAACCAGGGCGCTCAGGTCAAGATCCAGTCGCGCCGCGGCGAGATCATCAGCCGCGTCGACATCAAGGGCCGCAACCGCATGCCGCATGGCGTGATCTTCGTGCCGTGGTTCGACGCCAGCCAGCTGATCAACAAGGTCACGCTGGACGCCACCGATCCAATTTCCAAGCAGACGGACTTCAAGAAATGCGCAGTCAAGATTCTCTCAGCATGATCGCGCGGCGCTGCTGGGCCTTTGTCGCGATGGTCCTCTGCGTGCTGACGACGACGTTCGCACTGGCTCAGTCGGTGCCGGAACTCTCCGGCCAGCCGAACCCGATGGAAACTGCGGGCGCGAAGCCAATGCCGAAATGGATCGTCGACGACATCCGCAAGATGCGCAACTATCCTGATCAGCCGCCGATCATCCCGCATTCGATCGATGGCTATCAGCTGTCGGTGAACACCAACCGCTGCATGTCCTGCCATCGGCGCGAGATGACCGAGGGCTCGGGCGCGCCCATGATCAGCGTCACCCACTACATGACGCGCGAGGGCCAGATGCTGGCAGACGTTTCGCCGCGTCGCTACTTCTGCACGGCATGCCACGTGCCGCAGGCGGAAAGCCGTCCGCTGGTCGACAACGTGTTCAAGGACATGAGCGATCTTGGCGTCAAGCCGGCGGGAGCTGAGCAATGATCGGCTGGATCAAGTCCATCCTTGTTTGGGCCTGGAGCGTTGTTTCCACGCCGGCGGCCACTCTGAGTCTGGGCTTCCTGACGCTTGGCGGCTTTGTCGGTGGCGTCATGTTCTGGGGCGGGTTCAACACCGCCCTGGAAGTGACCAACACGGAAGCCTTCTGCACCGGCTGTCACGAGATGCGGGCCAACGTTTATGAAGAAATGACGCGCACGATCCACTTCTCGAACCGATCCGGCGTCAGGGCTTCATGCCCGGATTGCCACGTGCCGCATAACTGGACCGACAAGATCGCCCGCAAGATGCAGGCGTCGAAGGAAGTCTGGGGCAAGCTGTTCGGCACGATCAACACGCGCGAAAAGTTCCTTGATCATCGCTTGGAGCTCGCACAGCACGAGTGGGCGCGCTTGAAGGCCAATGACAGTCTGGAATGCCGAAACTGCCATTCCACGGCGGCCATGGACCTCAGCAAGCAGACGACGCGTGCCGCTGAAATCCACGAACGTTATCTTCTGTCCAACAAGGCGACCTGCATCGACTGTCACAAGGGTATCGCCCACGAGCTTCCCAACATGGAAGGCGTCGATCCCGGCTGGAAGGTTCCCGCCGAGTTGCAGGGCAAGACGGCGCATAGCGGCCTGACCGATACGGGACAACTCGCTGCCTATCTGGCTTCGAAAGAGATCGAATAAGTCAACGGGCGGGAGCTGCCCTCAGCAGCTTCCGCCTAGTCGGACGAGCCTGGTTCGCCAGAGGTGCGGGCTCTGCGATCGCAAGCCGTTTGCTGAACCTCCTGACAGGAAAGATCGATCGTCGCTGAGCCTCAGCAAGAATGCGGGGTAGCTGCGCAAGTTCAGCGGTGCATTAAGGCCCCACAAAAAATCGGGCAGCTAACAAACATTAAGAAAAAATTAAGTCGCGCTGCAACTTGTAGACCTCCCCGACATTTGATCGGGATGGGAAACGCTGCTGACAAACCGACTGCATTGATCGTGGATGATGAGGCACTTCTGCGCATGCATGCAGCAGAGGTTCTCGAAGAGAATGGATATACAGTGCTGGAGGCTGCCACAGCCGATGAAGCACTTCAGATCCTTGCCACGACGAGCGACGTCAAGCTGCTCTTCACAGACATCGAAATGCCGGGAAAGCTCGATGGGCTGGAGCTTGCGCGCCGCGTTCACGACCGTTGGCCGCACATCCTTCTCGTCGTTACATCCGGTCGGCTGAGACCGGGTGACGAGGAGCTTCCCGAGCCGGGCTGCTTCATAGCGAAGCCGTACAAAGAAGCCGAACTCGTTACGAAGATCACACATCAGGTCTGAATGCGCGCATCATCTCGATGACGCTTGGGAGGGAACCATGTTCAATCTTCAGCTGGCGGTAAAAATCGCCGATATCGCCAAGGAAGCCGACCAGTCGGACACGCCCCTGGATGTGGAAACAGCTTCTTTGCAGCTTTTGGAAAAGCACCCTGAAGCGTCACAAACAGAGATCCAAGCAGCCCTTCGCGAAACCAGCGTTACGGTCACCGGCTAAAAAGGCCTTGTTAGGACGCAGCACCGCCGCCCTTCCCGAAGAGAAGAGCAGCGGCTAACGTTTGAGGGAATGCCGGTCCCTTTGTCAGGCCGACTGTACGGTCTTCTCGATATCCGCCAGGGAATGCCCGGTCAGGTCTTTCGCAACCTCGCCAGCCAGCTTCGCGCTCAGCGTCTTATGATAATGCTTGCGCAGTTCGCCGAGTGTCCGGGGCGCTGCGATCACGACCAGTTGGTCGAGAGAACCACTTAACGCCTTCTTGTTGAGCAACTCAGCGACGCCGACGGCAAAAGAATCTTCTTCCTGTTGGCTGTCATCGGGATTGGCCGAGCTGCTGGCATGCCCGGTTGAACCCTTGTTCTCGGATGAGACGTCGCCTGTCTTTTGCTCGGTCAGCTTGAGCGACCCGGCATCACCGGAGTTCTTAAACAGCTTCAGATGATTTCCATCCACGACCGCAACCAGAGCACCATTGCGTAATTCCATCGAAATCACCTTCCGTATTGATTGATTGGAGGTGAAACCATTCTGAGCCGCAAAGGATCCGAACAGCTGAAAGCCGCCACAGGATCCAACGAGGGCCTTGTACCCTTGAACCGCCGTTTAGCTCCCCGCCAGCTGCCTTGCGCCGGGGAAGGTCGAACGCTTCGTGATCCTCAACGCAGCCATTCGCCGAAACGCCTTTCGCCCTCTGGGCTGAAGCTGATGATGCGCGAGTTCGGCAGTCGTCGTGCCCAGGACAGCGCGAACAACCGATCGAGGATCAGCTTACCGACTGTGCCTGCCAGATGATGCCGCCGTTGGCTCCAGTCGAGGCAGGCGCGGCATTGCGGACGGTTGCTGCGCGGCGCTTCCGCCTGCGTCACGCCGATAACGGCGAGGTGCCGCCAGCCTTCTTCAGTCAAAGCCAAGCCGTCGTCCACCCAGGCATTCTCCTGCATGTGGTCGTAAAGCGCCACGCCCATTTCGCCTGCCAGATGATCGTAGCAGATGCGGGCTTTGCGCAGGTTGGGTTCTCTCGGACCTGTTCGTAGCGGCGGAGCGGCGTCGGAGGAAAACACCATCAGCGCCTCCAGAAGCGCCGCCACATGCGCACCCGCCAGCTTGAAATAGCGGTGGCGACCCTGCGCTTCCACGCTGAGCACTTCGCCATCCACCAGTTTGGCCAGATGGCTGCTCGCAGTCTGCTTGGTTATGCCGCCGAGGCTTGCAAGCTCGGTTGCGGTCAGCGCGCGGCCGTCCATGAGGCCGAGCAGCATGGCGCTGCGGGCGGGATCGGCCACCAGAGCTGCGATGCGGGCGATGTCGGGACCATGCGTCATGGTTCGATCATAGTCGAACCATTCATTGAAGCCAACCGCTAGTCTCGATCCATCAAGGAGCCAGACATGATCACCTGCGTCATCACCTATGAAATTGACCCGAACCGCCGTGAACTGTTCGAGACTTATGCCCGCAGCTGGGGCCAATGCATTCCGCGCTGCGGTGCCGATCTGATCGGTTATTTCGCCCCTCACGAAGGCTCGGCAACAAGGGCCTACGGCATGTATTCAATCGCGTCGCTAGCCGAATACGAAGCCTATCGCGCGCGACTGGCTGCCGATCCCCTGGGTCGTGAGAACTACCACTTTGCGAAGCGGGAGGGCTTCATCCGCAGCGAAAACCGTTTGTTCGTGAAGCTCGCTTCCGCGCCGCACGGAGGGGGCGCATGATCGCCGTGATCTTCGAAGCCGAGACCTCCGCAACCGGCAAGGCAGATTACCTCGACATCGCCGCGCATCTCCGGCCATTGCTGGACGAAATCGACGGGTTCATCTCGATCGAGCGCTTCCAGAGCCTCACCATGCCGAACAAGGTTCTGTCACTCTCGTTCTGGCGCGATGAAGCAGCTGTTGCGCAATGGCGCAACCTGCCGGACCATCGCAAGGCACAGGCGGCAGGCCGCGACCATGTGTTTGCGACCTATCGCCTGCGGATCGCCGACGTCCTGCGCGATTACGGCATGGCTGAACGCGAACAAGCTCCTGACGACAGCCGAGCGCTCCATTCCTGATCTGCGGAGATCGTTGTAGATTTTGATGAGGCCAAGCACCGGAGACGAGGATGACCATCACGATCACCGCTTTCGAAAGCTCTCCGGATCGCGGCCGAGGCTTGGCGCGCGACATGCGCGTGCGCTGGGCGCTGGAGGAAGTCGGTTTGCCCTATGAGGTTCGCCTCGTTTCCTTCACTGAGATGAAGGAGCCCGCCTTCCTGAAACTGCAGCCCTTCGGACAGATCCCGACCTACGAGGAAGTCGATCTCGTTCTGTTTGAATCCGGCGCGATCGTCTGGCACATCGCGCAAACCCATGCCGGCCTGCTGCCGGGCGAGGCCGAGGGGAGGGCAAGAGCGGTCACTTGGATGGTCGCCGCGCTCAACACGGTGGAACCGCCGATCCTCGATCGCGAAACCGCCATACTGCTCGAGCGCGACAAACCCTGGCACGCCGAGCGCTTGCCCATGCTCGATGAACGTGTGCGAAAGCGGCTGGATCAGCTTGCCCGCAGGCTTGGCGACGCGGAATGGCTGGACGGCGCCTTCAGCGCTGGCGATCTCCTGATGGTCACGGTTCTACGCAGGCTGGCGACATCGAGCCTCCTGCAGGATCACAACAACCTGCTCGCCTATATCGCCCGCGCCGAGGCACGCCCTGCCTATAAACGCGCCTTTGCCGATCAACTGGCGGTTTTCACCAGCCGTGCCTAGTCGGCAACCATCGGCAGATCATCGAACACAGAACACTTAGCCAAACGACAAAGTTTCCCTTGCGTTCGATTCACGATCAGTATTACTTAGCATTATGGCTAAGCATGATACCGATCTCTCGTTGCTGTTCCACGCGCTCGCCGACCCGACCCGTCGATCGATGTTGACGAAGCTCGCCGAAACTCCGGTCAGCGTCACCGATCTGGCAGGCCCAACGGGACTGCGCCTTCCCACCGTGATGCGGCATCTGTCCGTGCTTGAGGAAGCCGGGCTGATCACCACAGCCAAGGATGGGCGGGTTCGCACCTGCGCCATCGTGCCGGAGGCTCTCGTTCCCGCCCGAACATGGCTCGATGAGCAACGGGCGCTTTGGGAAGCACAGCTCAATCGGTTGGATGCTTTTGTGATGCAGGCGATGAAAGGACGTGAGGAATGACTGACGAAAGCGAAACCGCAGCTGAGCGGACCATGGTGCTGCAGCGGATCATCCAGGCGCCGCGATCCGCCGTCTGGAGCGTGTGGATGAACCCGGAAACGCTGCCTCTTTGGTGGGGACCGGAAGGGTTCTCGTGCCGAACAAGGAAGATCGACCTGCGCAGCGGCGGCGAATGGATCTTCGACATGATCGCGCCGGATGGCACGGTCTTCCCGAACCACCACCTCTACAACGACGTCCAGCCCGAAGAGCGTATCGGCTATGCGCTGCTATGGGGTGAGAACGGCCCCAAGCATGCCGATGCTCTTGTGTCCCTGGAGGACGAGGCCGGTGCAACCAAGGTCACGCTGACAATGGTCTTCAGCACGGCCGCCGAGTACCAGACGGCAAAAGGCTTCGGTGCCGAAGAACTCGGGCAGCAAACGCTGGCCAAACTCGAACGTTTCGTGTCTTCGCGCTGACTTGCCGATCGGCTGCTGCGTGATCCTGCTGGGAGTTTGTTCCAGAACAAACTCCCATGCGGTCTCCAGGCCCACGCCGCGGCAAATCTGATCTAGATCAAAGAACCCTCCCGCAGCGTCAATACGGTCACGTCATCGCAACGAAAGACGTCGCGGACGTCTAAAAGGAGAACGACGATGTTGACCAGGCGCGAAGCCCTCCGGGGTACGGGTGCCGGCGTGATGGCAGCCGCTTTGATTGCAGCGGTAGCCGCAACTCCTGCTTTGGCAGAGGCCAAGCCTGAGGCTATGGCCAACCTGGCAAGAAAGAAGGTTGACCTCGTTGCTCCGCCTTTCGTTCACGCTCATGAGCAGGTCGCATCCGTTGGTCCGCAGGTCATCGAGTTCACGCTGACCGTCAAGGAACAACCGGTCGTCATCGATGGCGACGGCACGGTTCTGCAGGCCATGACCTATAATGGCTCGATCCCCGCGCCGATGATGGTTGTTCACCAAGGCGACTATGTCGAACTGACGCTGGTGAACCCCGAAACCAACGAGATGCCGCACAATAT
>NZ_DAMBUH010000023.1:0-6581 GCF_032053605.1 Tianweitania sp. | reverse complement strand
CCATGCTGCCACCGGCGGTTTGGGCGGCGGTGCTTTGACCCGCGTCAATCCCGGCGAACAGGTCGTGCTGCGCTTCAAGGCCGATCGCACGGGCACCTTCGTGTATCACTGTGCCCCGGAAGGCATGATCCCCTGGCACGTCGTGTCGGGCATGAGCGGCACGATCATGGTTCTGCCCCGCGACGGCCTCAAGGATCATGAAGGCAAGCCGCTGACCTACGACACGGTGTTCTATGTCGGTGAAAGCGACTTCTACGTGCCGCGCGACGAAGCCGGCAACTTCAAGAAGTTCGATTCGCTCGGCGAAAGCTTCGCCGAAACGCTTGAAGTCATGCGCGGCCTCGTGCCCACCCACGTCGTGTTCAATGGCAAGGCAGGCGCTTTGACCGGCGAGAACGCCCTGAAGGCAAAGGTCGGCGAGAAGGTCCTGATCGTTCACTCACAAGCCAATCGCGATACCCGTCCGCATCTGATTGGCGGCCATGGCGACTACGTCTGGGAAGAAGGCAAGTTTGCCAATGCCCCGGCTCGCGATCTCGAAACCTGGTTCATCCGGGGCGGCTCGGCCGGAGCGGCGTTCTACACCTTCAAGCAGCCGGGCGTTTATGCCTATGTCAACCACAACCTGATCGAAGCAGCCGAACTCGGCGCAACGGCACACTTCGTGGTGGATGGCGACTGGAACGACGACCTGATGACCCAGGTCAGCGCGCCCGCACCGATCGTCAACTTCTGACCCGTTCAGTCTGACGAACATGCGATGACCCGCGCTTCAGCGGGTCATCGAACCTCATCGAGACCATCATGAAACGCGCTTTCGCTCTGTGCGCCGGAGCACCGGTTGTTGCCCTCGCAGTTGCGGCCCTCGCATTGCCCGGCATCCGGGCTTCTGCCGAAGTCGATCCGCAATGGGCGGCGGAAGTCGTGGCAGTCGCGCCGGGCACGTTTGCTTACCGCCTGCCTGGCGAATATATCGCTGCCAACAAACCCACCGATGCGCCCTTGCGCCATATGGGCGTCGGGCGTGGCGTCCAGATCATGAAATATCAGGTGACGGCGGCCGATTATGCGCGCTGTGTCACTGAGGCCCGCTGCAAGAAGGCGGACGGCAATCAGGCTGCCGCCGATCTCCCGGTCACCGGCGTCGACTTCCGCGACGCCAATGATTATGCCGCCTGGCTCTCCGAAAAGAGTGGACAGCAATGGCGTCTGCCGAGTGACGCGGAGTGGGTCTATATGGCCGCCGAGCGCGTGCGCGACGACACGCTCAAGCTGAACGGAAACGATGCCAATCCGGCTACGCGCTGGCTGGCGCGCTACCGCAAGGAGTCCGAGAACGCGGCACCTGATCCCCAGCCCAAGCCGCGCGGCAGCTTCGGCACAAACAGCAAGGGCGTTGCGGATATTGGCGGCAATGTCTGGGACTGGACCTCGACCTGCTACAACCGCTCAACCCTCGACACAGGGGGCAGCGTCAGCCAGAGCGTCGAAAACTGCGGCGTCCGCGTCGCCGGCGGCAAGCACCGTGCCTACATGTCCTTCTTCATTCGCGACGGCAAAAGCGGCGGCTGCGCGGCCGGCATGGCGCCGCACAATCTGGGCATCAGGCTGGTTCAGGAGCAGCCATCCTACCTGTCGAAGCTGAAAGCGTTGGTGGGCTGGAAGGCCGGCGCTCCCAGCGTCTGACGAGTGCCGGCGATCAACCCTTAGCGCCAGCCAACCGTGCCGTCGTCCCGGTTGCACCCGTAAGGTGGAACAGCGTTCGGGAAGTTCGCCTTCAACCGTCCGCAGGCCCAATCGTTGAGCGGGCGAGGCGCGCGCGAGTTCAACTCGATCCCGACCTCGTCATAGGGGCTCTCGGTGTTCGTGGCATAGGCATAGAACCGCCAGCCCAGCGTTGCCGTTATGGCGATAACAATGGCGATCAGGATCGGCAAAACGCGTTTCAAAGCGACCTCTAAGGCTGGATTGGCTCTCAACCGCGTTCTGTATCGCGGAGCCGATTTAGGCAAGATGGGAGTTGGTTGGGCCTGGCGCCTTCGGGTAAGGCGATAGATCCGGCGCTGTTGGTTCGCGCGAGAACAGCTTGCCTGCATTCTTGCGCAGAGCGGGCTGGCTGGCGATCTTCAAGGCCGTGTGGAGGAGACCAATGCCTAGACGGCTTTGCGGATTCATCAACCGCGGACCGATCTTGGGTACGCCTTGTCCTTCCTCCACCATCGGACGCATGGCTTTCTCGTAGTTGGCAAAGGCCGAGGGCAGATCGTTTTGGCCGGCAAGTTCACCGGCAAGAACATAGGCGCCCGTCACGGCAAGGGTGGCACCGATGCCGGCGAGCGGTGTGGCGCACCAGGCCGCATCACCCGTCAGCACGACACGGCCTTTCGACCAGTTGGGCATGCGCACCTGGCGCAGGACGTCGAAGTAAAAGTCGTCGCTGTTGTTCATGCCCTCCAGCACGCGTTGGGCCTGCCAACCGGCATCGCTGAACGTCTCCTGGAGAAAGGCTTTCTGCTGTGCGACGTCCCAGTCCTGTTCACCTTCTGGCGGCTTCTGGATCGACAACATCGCACGCGTCGTACCGTGCGTGTCAGGACGCAGAGAAATGCTCCGACCGTTTGTGGCATTGTACCAACGCCACATCCGGTCGTCGTCTGCCTGGCGCGGGATCGTGAAGTAGGCGATGGTCAGATCCATCCAGCGGGGATCGTTCTCGCCGGGAAACACCAGCTCCCGTGTTGCCGATCCCACGCCTTCGGCAACGATCACAGCATCGAAAGCTTCTGAACGGCCGCTGGCAAAGGTCACGTGCGCCGTGTCTTCGCCCGGTTCGATGGCTTCGATCCTGTCGCCGAAACGATAGTCGGCAACTTCGCGCGCGGGCTCATAAAGAAGACGTGCCAGATCACCGCGCAAGATCTCCATCTCGGCCGTTGGACCATCGTCATCCATCTCGTCGGTGACGAACTCCGCGGCGACCTCTCCGTCGCTGTTCACCCACGCTGTGCCGGCTTCTCCCGTTCCATGATCGAGTGCGGTCTGTTCCAGACCCATGCGGCGCAACACTTCGCGCCCGACGCCACGAATGTCGATGTTCTGGCCGCCGTCACGAAATTCAGGCGTGCGTTCAACCACCGTGACCTCGAAGCCTGCTTGGCCAAGCCAGAAGGCAACGGTGTTGCCGGCGACGCTGGCGCCGGTAATCAAGATGCGACGGGGCACGGACTTTCTCCTTGTTCCCGAGAGAAATATCACTCGTGATATTTCGTTCCGTCACCTTGCTCCAGATTCGTAATCAGGCGCTGGAGGAGGCCGACGAGCAGACCGGCTTCCTCGTCCGAAAAGTCTTTCAAACCCCGCCTGTTGGTGTCGATCAGAACATCGCCGCCGAGCACGGCGGCGGCGCGTCCTTCCGAAGTCAGATGCACCATGGCGACGCGTCGATCGTTCGGGGCGGAACTTCGCTCGATCAGCTTCATGGCTTCAAGCTTGTCGAGCAGGGCCACCATGGCCGGCTGTTTGACGGCCGAAGCGCGCACCAGATCCCGCTGCAACATCGGCCCTTTCCAAGACAGGAGCAAAATGGGGCCGAGCAGGGACAATGACATGCCATCGGGCCGCAACGCCGCGTCGATCAGGCGGTTGAAGACCCGTGCTGCATGGTTGGCCAGATAGCCAGGCGCCACGGCAGCGTCCGGGTGCACCAGTTCATCAGATGATTCCATCGGTCCAGATTGGAGCATTGGCGCATTGGGCGCCAGTCAGGGCGAGGGGGGAGAACAGGGCATCATTCAAGAGAAACGGTTCCACCCGGCACGCGGCGAAAGGTGCGCTGGCTGCTCTTGCTCAAAGCTCCGCTTGCCGCTAGGAAAGCCTGGTGTCGGTTCGCGAAAGCGACGAACAGGGAATTCGATGCGGGTTTAAACGCCCGTCAAACGAAACTGCCCCCGCAACTGTAGGCGGCGAGCATGTCCGGAAAGCCACTGAGCCGAAAGGCTTGGGAAGGCCGGATCATGCGGCGACCCGTCAGTCAGGAGACCTGCCGGCACACGGAAACGAAACAAGCCGGACGGGGTGTCCGGGGAGGTTGTCGATGACGTTTGCCCTGCTGATAAAGCAGCTGCCGTGGGTCCGTGCGCATGCCGGATGCCCTCATTGCCGTCCTGACCTGGATCTTTCGCGCTGGCACCTTGCCCCAACGGAGATCCGCCCGTCATGATCATCAGTCGCTCCCTGCTCGTAGCCGCCGGCCTCGGGCTTTTCACTTTTGCAGCGCAGGCCGAAGCCACGAAATATCCGCTCACGCTCGAAAACTGCGGCCAGACCATCACCTTCGAACACGCGCCGGACAGCGCCGTCACCGTCGGACAGGCGGCAACCGAGGTGCTGTATTCGCTGGGTCTCGGCGAAAAGGTGAAGGGCACATCGGTCTGGTTCACCGATGTTTTGCCGGAATACATGGCGCTCAACGCCAAGGTCGAGCGCTTGGCGGATAATGATCCGAGCTTCGAGAGCGTCGTCAACAAGCGTCCCGGCCTCGTTGCGATCCAGTTCGAATGGCATGTCGGGCCGCAGGGCATCGTCGCTACGCGCGAGCAGTTCCATGACGTAAAGATCCCGACCTATGTCATGCCCGCCGACTGCGTGGCCAAGGACAATTCGGTCGGCATCGATGGAACCCGCACGCAGCTGTTTTCCACCGACAGCATCCACAAGGGTGTGCGTGAACTGGCCGAAATCTTCGACATCAAGGACAAGGGCGCGGCTCTCGTTGCTGATCTGGAGGCGCGCGAGGACAAGGCGATCGAGCGCGCCAAGGCTGTAGCGCGCGATGATGTTTCGGCCGTGTTCTGGTTCTCCAGCGCCGAAATGTACATCGATCCCTATGTCGCCGGACGCAAGGGCGGGCCGGCCTACATGATGGAGAAGACGGGCATCCGCAACATCGTGGAGTCCGACGAGGAATGGCCGGTGGTCGGCTGGGAAACCATCGCCAAGGCAAACCCGACCTTTATCGTCGTCGCCCGCATGGATCGTCGTCGTTTCCCCGCCGATGACGTCGAGAAGAAGCTCGAATTCCTGAAGACCGATCCTGTCGCCAGCCAGATGGAAGCCGTGAAAGCCGGACGCATCGTGGTCATGGACGGGCATGCGATGGATGCCACGATCCGTACGATCAACGGCATCGAGGTCTTGGCGGACGCGCTGGAAAAGGCCGATCTCCCGAAGAAGAACTGAAAGCTGGCTGTCAGGCTTGCCCAAAGCGGCAAAGACAGAGTAGGTAACGTTATCACATTACGTGAGGAGACCATGATTTCAGTTCGTTTGGCGCTTGCCGCCACCACGCTCGTCGTTCTTGGCCACCAGGCCTCGGCCGAGCCCACAAAGTACCCGCTCAGCCTCGACAATTGTGGCCAGGCCATCCGCTTCGACCACGCGCCGGAAAGCGTCGTGACCGTTGGCCAGACCGGCACAGAGATGCTCTATGCGCTCGGTCTTGCCGAGCGGGTGAAGGGCACGTCCGTCTGGTTCAACGAGGTTCTGCCGGACTATAAGCAAGCCAACGCCAAGATCGAGCGATTGGCCGACAACCATCCGAGCTTCGAGAGCGTGGTCGCCAAGCGGCCTCAGCTCGTGACCAGCCAGTTCGAATGGCATGTCGGCCCGCAAGGGGTAACCGCCACGCGCGAGCAGTTCAGCGATCTCGGCATCCCCACCTACATCATGCCCGCCGATTGCGTCGGCAAGGACAATGAAACCGGTGGCGACGGGACGCGCTCGACGGCCTTCACCATCGAAAGCGTGTACAAGGCTGTGGCCGAATTGTCGGAGATCTTCGACGTGCAAGACAAGGGCACAGCGCTCCTTGCCGACATGAAGACCCGCGAAGCCGCTGCCAGCGAAAAGGCGAAGGCGCTTGGGCTCGAAGGCAAAACGGCGGCCTTCTGGTTTTCCAGCGCCGACATCCAGATCGATCCCTATATGGCCGGCCAGAAGGGCATTCCGGCCTATGTCATGAACAAGATCGGCCTGAAGAACATCGTGCAATCCGATGAGGAATGGCCGGTGGTGGGCTGGGAAACGGTGGCCAAGGCCGATCCTGACATCATCTTCATCGCCCGTATGGATCGCCGCCGCTTTCCGGCCGATGATTACCAGGTCAAGCTTGACTTCCTCCGCCGCGATCCGGTTACCAGCCAGATGAAGGCGGTGAAGGAAAATCGTATCGTGGTGGTTGACGCCCATGCCGTTCACGCCGGCATTCGCATTCCCATGGGGATCGAGGCCATTGTCGACGGTCTGGAAAAGACTTACGCGGCCAAATGAGCTTCTTCGTATCGGATCGAGCGCCGGTAAACCGGGTTTCCGGTCACAAGCGCCGGATAGTTCTCTATTGCCTTGGCGCGCTCCTGCTCTTGCTGGTGGCCGTGGCGATGGGCGCTGCCATTGGCGAAACGGCGATCCCGCTCGACGTCATCGGCAAGACCGTTGCCAACCGCATCTTTGGCGCGGGCTACACGCTTGATCCGATCGAGGAAGGCATCGTCTGGAGCTACCGCATCAGCCGCGCCATTGTCGCG
>NZ_DAMBUH010000022.1:16405-46019 GCF_032053605.1 Tianweitania sp. | reverse complement strand
CATAGCCGCCCGCTATCCTGACACGACATTGGTTCCTTCTGTTTGAATGAAATGGACGATGAAGTTCAGCTACTGAACGGCCAGATTTGGGTCGATTGCTGCCTAGCAACTTTCGACCTTCCCATCCCCAAAGCGGGATCGTCTGATTTCTGTCAGATTTCGCTGAGGAGCATGCCATTAGAAGAGATCTGCGTAGGCTTATGCTCGTAGCCCTCGTCAACACGGCAGGTACGACGGTTACATAGCTGTGCTTGACCCCGCTAGCTCACCCCGCGATTTGCGACCTTGTTTTATGCCGTAGACATAGGTGAATACGCTTCAGTTCGAACGCATCAAACGACGACGACTTCAAGCCGCCGTCAGCGCCTCAAGTTCGCTTAAGGAAAGACTGGAGGGGTATAAGTAAGCGTTTCGGAAAACGCCCAGAGCAGGAAGAGCACGACCGGAGTGTGGATAACCAACTGAAGAGCTGTGAAGCCTACGATTGCTCGTGCCTTGACTCCGAGAATACCCAAGAGGGGCAGCATCCAGAACGGGTTGATCAGGTTGGGAAGAGCTTCAGCTGCGTTATAAACCTGCACAGCCCATCCAAGATGCACCTGCAGGTCGTTTGCCGCTTGCATGACGTAAGGTGCTTCAAGCAACCACTTGCCACCGCCTGACGGGATAAAGAAGCCGAGAACTGCCGAGTAGACGCCCATCACCACCGGAAACGTATCGGAGTTCGTGAAGCTCACAAATATGTTGGCTAAGCTGTCTGACAGTGAAACGCCGCCTACGGCAGCAGCCGTCATGAGGGCGGCGATAGAACCGTAAAGCGGAAATTGGATGATGATTCCCGTTATTGCGGGAATCGCACTCGCCGCAGCGTTCAGGAAGCTGCGAGGCGTCCAATGAAGAAGCATGCCAACGATGATAAGCAGGAAATTGTAGGTGTTGAGCTTTGATATCGCGAGCAAAGGATTCTGCGAAGCGAACTCGAGGTACAGCCAGCCAAGACCCAGAGCGCAAATCAGCAATGTAAGGATCGGGCTGTATTCAAGCCACTCGCCGGGCTGCTCCCGTGTTGGAAGCGCTGCTACGGTGGTTCGCACATCGACGCCCAGATCCTGCGCCGTCTTTGCAGCAGCTTCCGATGGCGCGGAGTAATATGCGATCATTGTCGACATGACGATGAGCACGGCAGTCAGGGCCATCGACTGCCACAGGAAAATGGTCTCGGTGAACGGGATGATCCCGGTGATCGCCATGAGCGACGGCGGCATGCTGGTGGGGTTGGCCTGAAGCTGGGCAGCGGCCGAGCTGAGCCCCATGGCCCAGGTCGCGCCCATACAAAGGTACGCAGCGGCGCCTCCTGCACGGTAGTCCATCCGGATATCTGTACGCCGCGCGATCGCCCTCACCAGAAGCCCGGCGAAGATCAGGCTGATAGCCCAGTTTAGAAGCGACAGCAGCATCGAGATCAAAGCGATATACGCAACTGCCGCGCGGCCAGTATGCGGAATGCGGGCGATGCGAGTAATAAGGCGAGAGGCCGGGGGCGAACTGGCGATAATATACCCGCCAATGGCAACGACCGCCTGTTGCAGCGTGAACGTTATCAGTGTCCAGTATCCGTCACCGAATGCCTTAACAGCGCTTTGTAGTGGCAGGCCGTGAGCCACTGCGGCAACAGCGACGACGATCACAGCAATAGCCGCAAAAACGAATGCGTCTGGAAACCATCGTTCCGCCCAAGCGGCGAAACGTAGTCCAAGCCGCGCAAGCACACCATCCTGCTCCGCAGTATGATGACCAGCGATTGGTTCTGCTACCTTTTGTGTCGACATTCTTATTCCCCTCTTTATTGGCTTTGGATTGAAGAAGCCGCCGCCTGAACGGCTAGGTCGGCTGCTAGTTGACCAAGATAAGATCCTCTGTTGGGACGGCTTGGCAGGTAAGGCAGGTCTCCGGATCTTCCGGTTCATGTCCATGCAGGTGCCGGACATGACCAGATGCGATACGAACGGCGCAGCTCTCGCACTGGCCAACACGGCAGCCACTCGGCAGCGCAAGCCCAAGCGACTCGGCGAAAGAAAGCAGCGTTCCTTCGCCAGGCGACCAAACCGCGTCGGCTGACGAGTTTGGAAAGCGAACGGAGAATGTCCGTCCATCGTCAATCGGTAGCTCGGGCGGAGACCGAAACACTTCGCGGAAGATGTCGAACTTCGGCATACCGCGGCGGATAAGTCCGTCCGCGAACGCATCCATCATGGCTGGCGGTCCGCACATGTAGACGCGGGGGCGATCGCGAAGAAGAGCGTCGGCAATGACGTCCGAGGTTATGCGTTCGCAGCTATCGTAGTCGACACCTAGTCTATCGACTTCAAGTGGGCTGTCGTAGTGGTTTCGGACCGTCAATCCGGGAAGGCGGGCCTGATGGCGGCGAATGGCGGTCCGGAAAGCGTGCGTCCTGCTGTTCAGATTGGCATAAAGCAGCGTGATCGTGTTGGCGCATCCGTCAGGGAGGCTTTCGAGCAGGCTGATAACGGGCGTGATCCCGATGCCGCCCGCGAGAAGGATGATCGGCTGACGATGGTTTCGGGGAAGAACAAAGCTGCCATTCGGTGCAGTGACATATACTGTATCGCCGACACGCCAATGGGTGTTCACCTTGCTGGACATTCGTCCTTCAAAGGCAGCGCCGTCTGAGCCGATCCCCTTTTGATGACGAACAGCGATCTGCAACTGGTGACGTCCATGCACGGAAGCCGGGCCTGTCAGCGAATAGGCTCGCGTGAGGGTTCCATCGTCGGGGCCGGGAACGCTGACCTGGATGTGCTGACCAGGCCGATAGTCCGGAAGGCCTGCTGCGTCGATAGGTTCGAGGTGCACTTCGGTCACGCCTTCTGCTTCAGCATGGAGGCGTGAGACGCGAAACTCGCGAAGGCCGGGCCAGCCGCGCTGGTGTTCTTCGGTTTGTGGATCCAGCTTGACGTCGCATGCAAGGGCACGGTGCAAAACCGATCCGCTGACGGGATCGTGGTCAGCGGTGGTGACGAGCCGGTTGAAGTTGCTGTTCAGCGGGCCAGTGGATGGCATCTCCGGTCGGTCAAGCTCTTCGCAGGCCTGCCACCATCCGAACTCGGCAACCACAACATTGTCGTTGAGCTGCGGCGTGATTTGCGCCCTGAAGCGTGCGTCGCCCGTCGAAGTGGAAACCAGGATCCAATCGCCCGCTCGAATGCCCTTGATGGCCGCGAGGCCGGGGCCCATCTCGGCAACGGGGTCGGGCGCCTTCTTGCGCAACGACACAAGCGAACGATGCTGGCTGTGGCAGTAGAACCCGTTCTTGGCCGTGCTCAGCGTTAACGGATAGCGCTGCGGCTGATCGGACCCTGCCGGAGCGATGGGAACATAGGCGGGAACGGCGGGCTGGCCATGACGGTGAAGGGTCGCCGAATAAAGCTCGATGCGCCTGGTTTCCGTATCGAAGCCGCGAAGCCTGGCCGAGCCATCGTGGTGCTCGAGGGCGTATTTCTGCTCCCGAGAGTCGATCGCGCACGCAACGCCACCCGGCTCGCCGCGAAGTTGCTCCACCGACAAACCGGCTGGGTTGAGTATGTAGTCCCAGCCTGCCTCTAGGCTGCCGTCGAAGAAGGCCTCCCGCATACCGAGGCGGCAGGCCAGGTCAAAGACGATGTCATTGTCAGACCGGGCTTCTCCGCGGGGGGATACAAAGCGCTGACGCAACTGGACGAGAGCCGCGGCCTCGTCGCTGATCTCGAAGCCAACCCGCAGCCCTTCCCGTTCCCAGGGCGTGTTGACGGGCAAGAAGATGTCTGCGTGCCGAGCAGATGGAGTGAGAAAAAGATCGCAATGAACGTGAAATTCCAGCGCACGCAACGCTGCGTCCCCGGTCTCCGGATCTCCGTGGCTGATGAGAGGGTTCGTTCCAAACGCGACGAGTGCGCGGACCTTGTAGGGCAGGCCTTCCAGGATAGCTCGGTAAAGGTCGCGAGCGGTAACCCAGCCATGGGCGGGAGGCCCGATCGGTCGCTCGCGATACCCCAGAGCCTTTTCGCGTATGGCTGGAAGAAGCTCCAGCGCATTGACCTGGCGAACTAGCGGACCCCGCCGGACGCGGTTCGCGCCCACGCGATCGAAACTACCGGTCAGCGCGTAGAGCGCCGCAATTGAACGCTCAGTCTGTGTCGCGTTTGTATGCTGACCGACGCCAGTCCAGCTGTGGTAGGCGATGCGTTGCCCTGCGCGCAGAAGGCGCCCAGCTTCCGCTAGCGCTAGCGGGTCGACGCCCGTGACCCGGCAGACGTAATTGACCGTGTAAGCTTCAGCACCTTGTTCAAGCAAGGCGAAAGCTGGGGTGCAGCAGATCGTCCCTTCTGTCCCCTGCGCTTCACCGGCAGACGACAGATTGAAAACTCCGCGCATGGCCCAATTTGTTGACCGGTGAATGTTGTCGCGAGCGTCAGGATCGAAGCGTTCTGCTTGGTTTGTTTCCTCGTTCCAAACGAGGTACGAACCTGCTTCAACCTCATCGGGCCAAAGGTCCGCGCTTCGAAGAAACTCTCCATTGTCAATCCGAACGAGAAGCGGTCCATTTGTCCAGCTTCTGGTGAACGCTTGATCCCAAGCCTCCGTTTCGATCATCTGTCGGATCAAACCGAGGGCGAGGGCCGCGTCTGTACCAGGATGCACACGCAGCCAAACATCAGCCTCCTTGGCCAAGGCGGTTGGCCGTGGATCAACAACGATTAGCTTGGCGCCTCGTTGACGTCCCCTAGCGATGGCATCTGCTTGTGCTAGCCACGTGTTTGTTGGGTTATGCCCCCAGAGGAGTATAACGTCGGCATTTCCATAGTCGGCAGGCTGAATGCCGCAGCCGAATGTGAACGCGTGAGCAAAGTCCTTGTGCCAGTTGCAGATCTCAGTCGCGTAGCAAGTGTTGGGACTACCGTAGTGGCGTATGAACCTTTCAATCCAATCGATGCTGTCAGAGAGCGGCGTACCGCTTGGTGTCGTGACCCCAAAGGCTACAGATTCTGGTCCTGATTGCGCCTTGAAGGTTTCCAGCCTTTCCGCAACCTCAGCAAGAGCTTCTTCCCAAGAAATCCGCTGCCATTTTGGATCGTCCGAATCCTTTGGCGTCGTTCTACGCAGCGGATAAAGCTGACGATGCGGGCTATCGATCAACTCGGGTGCAGATCGGCCTTTTGCACAAGTTGCCTTCCCAGTGGGATGCGCAGGGTTGGGTCGTACGCTGAGCAAGCGATCACCGACAACCTCGTTGAGTGTGCCACAGCGCGATCGGCAGAGGGTGCAATAACCGGGCCTCAACATCGCCGTCGCTCCTCTACGTAAGTAATGCGCTACTGTAGAGCGTCACTTGGAACGCAACCTTTACTCGATGTCAAGATGCCGATTTTGTAGCTACAATCGATTGGTCACAACGAGGGTGGAATGATCGAGAATCTACGTGAAAAGGTCGTGAGATGGCTAAGAGCGGAGATCATTTCTGGCCACATGCCTGCACGATCCATGCTCTCAGTTCCCGGCTTGGCGAGCACCCTAAATGTCTCATCGACACCTGTGCGAGAAGCGCTTCTCGAACTCACTCGCAAGGGTTTGCTGCGTCCGCACCGGAACCGCGGCTTCGAGGTTGTCGAACCGTCATCGGAAGAGATTTCCAGGATCTTTGAGCTACGAGAGCTTCTGGAAATCGAATCGGCGAAGCTCGCGTTGGAACGCGGCCCGGTGGATACTGCAAAGCTTAAAGGCCTTGCCGTCTCGATAGAGGCCTCGGCAAATGCCGGGGATTATAGGACCTATATAGAGGCTGATCGGGAGTTCCATCGGGAGATCGCAAGGGGTGCCCATAGCCAGATACTGCTTGAGTACATTACGGATCTTAAAGACCGCATACGATTATATGGCCTCACAACTGCAGAAGGTAAGAAGCAGCAGCTTTTGTCGATTGATGAGCACTTTCAAATTGTAGAGCTTGTAAAAAATAGAAAGTCTTACGAGCTGCAGATGCTTCTGAAAAGGCATATAAGAGTCTGGGAGCCGATTTATCTGTCTTCCCTGGAAGGAATGAGGTCGGCACTAGTTCTATGAATAGACAAGCTTGACAGCACTGGTTGGCATATCCGAGGGTCCGAGACATTCTCGCTTCCTAGTGGCGCTGTGGAAGCTCACTGAGCGGCAGTGGGCAAGTACACCTCCGCGCCTTGAGGATCGCACCAACAATCGTCACTCATTAGCCAGCTTGTTGCATAGCAGAACGCCACGGACGTCCAGGCAAGACAGCTGCCGTTGGGCGAAAGCAGACTTCGACTTCGAGGATTATACGTTTAAGATCATCCACTGCTGTACCCTCGGATCAAGAAGAACTTATAAAGTTTTGGGTCTCTGGATGTCTCGGAAAAGCAGCACTTTTGATTAAAATTGATAGCCTCTTTGTGGCACACACCACCGCGCTAAACCAGTCGTTGTGCTTCAGTCATCAGCCGCCTGTTGCTGCGAGGGCAATTGCCGCGGCGACGTCGTGGTATCGGTGGGAAAGCATACTTGTACCAACGCGAAGATGATTTCCTGGCAGCACCGTAAATTTCTTGCCGGGTTCAACGGCTAAACCGTGTGCCGCGAGCGTAACGATCGCGAATGGTTCGTTTTCTACAGCCACCCAGGTGCAAAGTCCGCTGCC
Source organism: Tianweitania sp. (assembly GCF_032053605.1). Classification (NCBI taxonomy): domain Bacteria; kingdom Pseudomonadati; phylum Pseudomonadota; class Alphaproteobacteria; order Hyphomicrobiales; family Phyllobacteriaceae; genus Tianweitania; species Tianweitania sp. The sequence continues at coordinate 39,313 of NZ_DAMBUH010000022.1, read as the reverse complement.
AGCCGTGCAGACGATGCCGCGAGCTTCCAAGCGTTCACACAAAGCGTCGCGGCGTTGTTGGTAGATCGTCCGCGCCTGTTGGAGAAAAATCGCCGTGGAGGCCTCGCGCAACAGGAAGGCTGCGGCGCCTTGCAGAATCCGGCTCGTCCATGCTGCGCTGAAACTGCGATAGGATTGGATCTGTTCAACAATGGACTTCGGTCCTGACAGAACCGCCAACCGCAGATCAGGTCCGAGCGTCTTGGAAAAGGACAGGATGTGGATGACCCGGTTGGGCAAGTCCTTGCCGACCGACTGCTGCGCGGTTTCCGAAATATCTGCGACACCATCGTCTTCGATGATCAGGATGTCGCTGTTTCGAACCACTTCGACCAGTTGGCCCAGCCGCTCCTTCGTAACCGTGCGACCGGTGACGGAATGCAGGCGCGGCTGGAAGATGAAGGCCACGGGCTTCTGGCGCATTGCTTCCTCCAGCGAAGCAGGTAGCGGACCCTGTTCGTCGCATCGCACCGGAATGATCCGCGCACCTTGATGCTCGAGAATGTCGAGAAGGCGCATGGCGGTGGGGTCCTCGATCGCGACCGCGGCACCAGGCGGCACAAGCGCGTGGATCGCTGTGTAGACCGCGTTGTAGCCACCGTTGGTGGCAAGAAAGGCTTGCGCATCATAGGGCCAACTGCGGCGGATCTCCGTTTCCAGTTCCGGCAGGATCAGGATGCGTTCATAGCTGTTGAGGTTGGTTGCCGTTGCACCATGAGCCAGAGCCCGCTCGATCGGCGGCAGCAGGGCAGGGTCGGGGACGGCTAGCCTGAGGTCGAGGACGTCCGCCCCATAGTGGCCCGAATTCGCCAGCCGTTCAGGCTTGGCGACGAAGCGCTCTTCGCTGACCCAGGTTCCGTTGCGACCGCGGCCGGTGATGATCTTCTGGCGTCGAAGCTCGCTCCATGCCTCCGAAATCGTTGCCGGACTGACACCAAGGGAAAAGGCAAGATCCCGGATCGGCGGCAGCTTGGCCCCGACAGGGAGGGCCCCCGTGCGGATCAGCGCACCGGTTTCCAGCGCGATCCCTCGGGTTGTTCGATCGGTCAGCCTATCAGCCAGCCATCCCGCCTCCACAGACACGATCCGTCTCCCCAACGATTCTAATGTTCAGTAACGTAAATGCGTTTGATCAGTTGTAAATGAACATTTAGGTTTTGCCTCTCGAACCCTATGACGAGAGTACCCACTATGACACTGCGCATCCGCATCGCACTGCGTGACTGGGATTACATGACGCCGATGATCCTCGGCGATGTCTCGTCGTCGAAGCTCGATATTCAGGTCGATCGCGTGGGTACGCTCGTGTCGCATCTCGGCAAGAGCCCAGAACACGAAGCCGCCGAAATGTCGTTCAGCCGCTATATCCAGCTGCGCCACGATGGCGACGAGAGCGTCGTTGGCATACCCAACTTCATCATGCGCGGCTTCCGGCACCGCTGCGTCATCACAACCAAGAACAGCGGCCTCACCAAGCTTGGCGATTTGGCCGGCAAGCGCATTGGCGTTACCGGTTGGCGCGACTCTGGCAATACCTGGACCCGTGCAGCGCTGCGCCGCGAGGGCGTGGGGGTTGAAGATGCGATGTGGTATGCTGGCCGTCTCACCGAGGCCCATCCGATTGTCGATCGCCTCGATGGCTTCGGTCGTCCTGGCTTGATCGAGGCCTGCCCTGGCGAGCGCCCGATGGTCGAGCTTCTGCGGGAAGGCGAGCTCGATGCCATTTTTACGCCCTTCATGCCGGAGGGCTATTTCGAGCCGGACTCACCCTTCCGCCAGCTGTTGCCGAACTTCCGCGAGGATGAGCGCCGTTACTTCGATGAGGTCGGCTATGTTCCGGGCATGCACCTTATCGGCGTAAAGGCTGCGATCATTGCCGAACATCCCTGGGCGGTCGCCGAATTGAGTTCTGTGATCGACCAATCGCAACGGGTTTGGGCTGCCAAGCGGCGCAAATATGCCGAAACTACACCCTGGATGTTCGAAGAAATCCTGAATTGCGCGAGGGACTTACCCGAAGGGTGGGATGCCAGTGGCTATGCCTTCAACCGCCCCATGATCGATGACTTTGCGCATGAACTGCATGTGCAAGGCATCATGAAACGCAGGATGACACCGGAAGAACTCTTCGCCTTCGATGTTGACGGTCAGCCCATCCAGTCGGCGTGACGTCAAGCTGGAAACTTCAATCTCGCAATCGCCAGTTGATAATAAAAGGGGAATAAAGATGTTGCACAAGTCGCTGATCGCTCTGGCACTGGCCGGCACCACTTACTCCGGCGCCGCTTGGTCGCAAGACCAGGCTGCCAAGCTCGAAGTCAATCAGGCACTGCATGATAAGCTGCCGGACGACATCAAGGCAGCCGGCAAGATGACCTCTGTCAACAACGGATCGTTTCCGCCCTACGAAATCGTAACGGGCACCGAAATGACCGGCGCAAGTGCCGACCTGACCGACGCGCTAGGACAGATCCTCGGCGTCAAGATCGAGCATGCAACGGTCGGCGGGCTTCCCGCCTTGCTGGCAGGCGTCAACTCGGGCCGATACCAGTTCGCATTCGGTCCTGTTGGTGACTTCAAGAGCCGCGAAGAGTCCAACGACTTTGTTGATTGGGTTCAGGAGTTCGTCGTCTTCGCGGTACAGAAGGGCAATCCCAAGGGCATCGTTTCGCTCGATACGGCCTGCGGCCAGCGTATCGCCGTGATGGCCGGCGGCTCGGCTGAACGCGTCATCCAGACGCAAACTGAAAAGTGCAAGACCGACGGCAAGGAAGCCATCGCAATCCAATCCTACACCGACCAGCCGAGCTCGATCTTGGCTGTTCGCTCCAAGCGCGCCGATGCGTTCTTTTCCTCGCAAGCGCCGCTGACCTATTTCGTGTCGCAGGCAAACGGGCAGATGGAACTGACGGGCGTCGGCGAAAAAAACGGCTTTGACGAGCTGTATCAGGGCGCCGTGGTGCCAAAAGGCTCGCCGTTGGGGCCTGTCCTCTTGGAGGCGATGAAGGCTTTGATCGATAATGGCACTTACGGCACCATCATGAAGAAGTGGGGCCTCGAGAACAACATGATCCGGGAGCCGGGCATCAATCTGGGCGGTCAGCTGCCAAAATGAGCGACCCAACCATTCACAACGCATCGCCTCCGGGCGATGCGGAATTTCGCGATGTGGCACAGGCCCACGCTCCATTTCGGGCAGGCCGCCTCGTTCTGTGGCTGATTATCGCGCTGATCGTCGTGAACTTCGGCTGGATCGTTGCGAACAACGAAAATTTCGGCTGGCCAGTTGTCGCCCAATATTTCTTCGATCCAACGGTCATCAGCGGCCTTTACGTCAGTCTCGGCCTCACCGTCATCGCCATGGTGCTTGGTGTGATCCTCGGCCTGCTGATCGCTATCGCTCGCTTGTCCAGCGACCGGCTGGCGAGTTCGGCTGCCTCCCTGTTTATCTGGTTCTTCCGGGGCACGCCGCTGCTGGTGCAGCTCATTTTCTGGTACAACATGTCGACGCTGTTTCCGCAGCTGTCGCTTTCCATCCCGTTCGGTCCAACCCTGGCGAGCTGGGACACGAACTCCGTCATCACGCCTATGACGGCGGCCATTATCGGATTGGCGCTGAACGAAGCAGCCTATATGGCCGAGATCATTCGTGGCGGGCTGTTGTCGGTTGATCGCGGCCAGTCTGAAACGGCTGAAGCCTTCGGGATGACGCGGGCACGGGCCTTGCGCCGGATCATCATTCCCCAGGCGATGCGGTCCATCGTGCCGCCGACCGGCAACCAGTTGATCAGCATGATTAAGGCAACCTCGCTTGTCAGCGTGATCGCCATGGCTGACCTGCTTTATTCCGTACAGTCGATCTACAACCGCACCTTCGAGATCATCCCGATGCTGTTGGTTGCAGTACTATGGTACCTGCTGATCACCTCGATCCTCAATGTCGGCCAGAGCTATATCGAAGCCTATTACGGCCGGAGCGACCGGCGCAACGGTGCGGCTGCAAAGCCCATTGCCGCGGCCACAGAGGAGGCAAGCCATTGACGGGTCCTGTCATCCAGAAGCCCTTGGTACGGGCACGCAACGTTCACAAGGCCTTCGATAAGCTCGAAGTGCTGAAGGGCATCGATCTCGACATCATGCCGGGTGAAGTCGTGGTTGTGCTTGGGCCTTCCGGATCGGGCAAATCGACCTTTCTTCGCTGCATCAATCACCTCGAAGCCATCAACGCCGGATATATCGAGGTCGATGGCGAGCAGATCGGTTATCGCCTGCGCAACGATCGGCTGGAAAAACTGTCCGACAACGCGATTGCCCGGCAGCGCCGCAAGATCGGTATGGTGTTTCAGCAGTTCAATCTCTACCCGCATATGACCGTGCTGCAGAACATCATCGAAGCACCGGTCGGCGTACACGGCGAAAGCCGTTCCGACGCAGTGGCGAATGCCAAGCGGCTGCTGGAGCGGGTTGGTTTGTCGGAAAAGGCAGATGCCTATCCTCGCCAACTGTCCGGCGGACAGCAACAGCGGGTGGCGATTGCGCGCGCTTTGGCGATCAAGCCGAAGCTGATGCTGTTCGACGAGCCGACTTCCGCGCTGGATCCCGAACTGGTGGGTGAAGTGCTGGCGACCATGCGCGATTTGTCCAAGCAGGGGCTCACCATGATCGTTGTCACGCACGAGATCAGCTTTGCTCGCGAAGCAGCGGACAGGGTGGTGTTCATGGATGGCGGAAAGATCGTGGAAATGGGTAAGCCGGAGGATGTCATCGGCAATCCCCAGCATCCACGGACCCAGGCCTTCCTGTCGCGCTTCCTGTAAGCCTCGTTTGCCCGGCTGATACAGCGGGGCTCAATTGCTCCAAGTCTGGATATTCAATGCAATCGCAAGACAATCTTCATGCCCGCTTGTCCGATTTCCACGATGTGGAAGCCGACCTCGCGGAAACGCGACACTATCTGCATGCTCATCCGGAGCTTTCCTTCGAGGAAGCGGAAACCGCGCGTTACGTTGCCGACAAGCTGGAAGGCTGGGGCTTTGAGGTCACCCGCAATGTCGGTGGTCATGGCGTGGTCGCGCGGCTGAGCGCCGGCACGGGCACGAAAAGCGTGGCCATTCGTGCGGACATGGATGCGCTGCCGATCCAGGAAGACACCGGCGCTGCTTACGCCAGCACGGTCCCCGGCAAGATGCATGCCTGCGGTCATGACGGCCACACGACTATGCTGCTTGGCGCTGCCGAGTATCTCGCGCGGACCAAGCGGTTCAACGGCACCGTTACGCTGATCTTCCAGCCTGCCGAAGAAGCCGGTCATTTCAGCGGCGCGCAGCGGATGATCGCCGATGGGTTGTTCGAGCGTTTCCCGATCGATGCAATCTTTGGCCTGCATAACCATCCCGGCGCGCCTGCGGGCGCCATCCTGACGCGTTCTGGGCCGATGATGGCGGCTGGAGATACGGTAACGATCACCATTACGGGCAAGGGCGGTCATGCGTCGCGCCCCCATTTGACGGTGGATCCGGTTCTCGTCGCCTGCAATCTGGTCGTGACGCTGCAATCGATCGTGTCGCGAAACATCGATCCGACCCAGACCGCCGTCGTGACGGTCAGCACGATCCACGCCGGCGAGGCTTCCAACGTGATCGCGAATACAGCGACGATTTCGATGAGCGTCCGCTCGTTCGACCCTGCCATACGAGCGTTCCTCGAACAGCGCATCCGCAAGCTCACGCAAAGCGTGGCGGAAGGCCACGGCGCTACAGCGACGATCGATTATGAGAACGGCTATCCCGTCGTCGTCAACGCCGAGAAGGAAACCGCCTTTGCCCGACAGGTCGCCGAAGAACTGATCGGAACAGAGGGTGTCTCGACCTGCCACCTTATCCCCGGCAGCGAGGATTTTGCCTACTTCCTCGAGCAAAAGCCCGGCAGCTTCCTGCGCTTGGGCAACGGCGAAACTTCCCAGATCCTGCACAGCTCCAAGTACGACTTCAACGACGCAAGCTTAACCACAGGTGCTGCTCTTTGGGCGCGTTTGGCAGAGCGTTACCTCGACGCGTAGCATCAGCGAGATGCGTTAGACCAAGCAAAGGATGGGCGCCGGATCCGACGAAATTCTAGCATGAACAAAGAAGAGGTTTATGCCGGCATTAATTGATTTGGTTACGGTCCAAAGGGATTATCTAACTGATTGCTTTGAACTGGGGCGCTCCAGCCAATCATAGCGGCCATCTGCAAGCCCGAGTTTTTGAACATCCTCGGGCTTCATTCCTTGCGGGTGTCTTGTTCTTGACTGCGCGGCCTTACATGGCGCGGTAAGCGTCCACCACCGCCTTGCCATCATCGCCAGCCTTAGCAAGCCAATCCGCTAGCAACTGGTCGCCGACCTTTGTCAGACCATCTTGCAGGGTAGGCGAGGGTTTCTCAACCTTCATCCCATTTTGCGTCATCTGATCGAGATAGGACTTCGTTTTTTCGGCGGCGAGTTCCCAACCACGCGTTTCGGCGGCTTGTGCAGCCGTTTTCACGGCCTCCTGCACAGCAGGGTCGAGGGCCTCAAAGGAGGCGGTGTTTACGAAAACGACGTTGCGCGGGATCCAGGCCTGCGTGTCGTAATAACGGTCCAACGACTCCCAGATCTTGGAATCGACGCCGGTCGCGCTCGAGGTCATCAGCGCATCGATGGTGCCTGTGGCCAGAGCTTGCGGTAGATCTGCAGACTGAACCGTGACGGGCTGCGCGCCGACAAGCTGGGCAATGCGCGAGGTGCCGGCATTATAAGCGCGCCACTTTGTGCCCCGCAGATCCTCGACGCTGGTCAGCTCCTTCTTCACGAAGATGCCCTGGGCAGGCCATGGTGTGCTGTAAAGCAGTGTCACGCCTTGTTTGGCTAGCGCTTGACCGATCTTGTCGCGGGATGCCGTCCAGAGTTTCTTCGACTGATCGAGGCTCGTTGCCAGGAATGGTACGACATCGATGCCGAACAAGGGGTTTTCGTTCTCGTGCAGCGACAGGAGCACTTCGCCGGCCTGCGCCTGGCCTGTTTGCACGGCACGCTTGATATCGGGCGCCTTGAACAGGGAGGCGTTGGGGTGGACCGTGATGGTCAGCTCTCCGCCCGACGCCTTGTTCACCTCTTCGGCGAATTGCGACAGGTTCTCGACATGGTAGTTGGACGGCGGATAGGCGGAAGGAAGCACCCACTGGTCAGCTGCGGAAGCGGCTGTGACGGCAAGGCTGAAGGCTGCCGTTGCGAAGCTCAGCTTAGACAACAAGCGATGCATATCTGCGATCCTTTCGAGTTGAGGGTCAGTTGGGGAATGCAAGGCGTGGCAGCAGCATCACGATGTCTGGAAAGACCGTGATGATCACAACCGTTACAACAAGAAGAAAGAAGAACGGCAGCGATGCTTTCGCCACCGTCAGGCTGTCGCGCCCGCTCATTGTTTGCAGCACGAAGAGGTTGAAACCGACGGGGGGCGAAACCTCGGCCATTTCAACCACGAGAACGAGGAAGATGCCAAACCAAACGAGGTCGAAACCCGCCTGCTGAACCATGGGAAGCACGACCACCGTGGTCAGCACGATCATCGAAAGACCATCCAGGGCGGTGCCTAGCAGGATGTACATCACGAGAAGCACGGCAATCAGCGCGTAGGGCGACAGGTTCAGCCCGTCGACCCAGGTCGCCAGCGCGTTGGGAATGCCGGTGTATCCCATGGCGATGGACATGAAGCCGGCGCCCGTCAGGATCAGCATGATCATGGTGGTCAGCCGCATCGCACCCATGATGCTGTCATAAAAGGCGCGAGCCGTGAGATTGCGCGACCAGGCAGCGATGGCGAGCGAACCAGCCACGCCCCATGCCGCGCATTCCGTTGCCGATGCCACGCCGGAAAGAAGTGTCGCGAAGACGAGGATGATGAGGAGCGTTACGGGAATGAGGTTCGCCGACTCCTTGAGCTTTTCACGAAAGCTCATCTTCGGCGGTTTGGGCGGCATTTTCTCCGGGTGCAGAAGCGACCATACGGCAATGTAGCCGGAATAAAGCCCCATCACGATCAGGCTGGGCAAGAAGCCGGCGAGAAAGATCTGGATGATCGAGACATTCGCCGCCACCGCATACACGACCATGGTGATCGAGGGCGGGATCAGGATGCCGAGGGTTCCGGCGCCTGCCAGCGAACCGAGGCTCACCATCTCGTCGTAACCGCGCTTCTTCAGTTCGGGCAGCGCGATCTTGGCAACCATTGCGGTAGTGGCCGCCGACGAGCCGGAAATCGACCCGAACACGCCGCAGCCGATGACATTGACATGCATCAGGCGACCGGGAAGCCAGCCAAGCCATGGGGAGAGCCCGCGAAACAGCTCCTCTGACAGCTTGGTGCGAAACAGGATTTCGCCCATCCAGACGAAAAGTGGCAGGGCTGCCAAGGTCCAGGACGCGCTGTTGCTCCATGCATTCGTGGCAAGCACGGAACCGATTGGTATGCCCCCGGACACGAACTGCATGGTGAGCCAGCCGCAGGCCAACAATGCCAGGCCGATCCAAAGGCCGCCGGCCAGAAGGAGAAGCATTGCAACGAGGATCAGGCCAGCGATTTCGACGAGTTGAAGCGCGTCCATCCCGATTTACGCCCCGCTCTGGATCGCGCGCTCGATCGCTTCTTCTGCGGTCGCCGGTGGCGGTTTGTCGTAATGGGGAATGCCGCCGCGTGCGACATGGATCGTTTCATCCAGAAGCGCGATGGCAAACAGGATCAGCCCGCCGCAAAAGCCGAGTTGGGGAATCCAAAGCGGCAGCGCTACGACGCCCTGCGCGAGATCATTGAACCGCCAGGAAAAGATCGTCATTTCCGTAGCGTACCAAGCGAAATAGGACGCGATCAGCGTACCGAGGATAAGACAGCCGAGTTCCGCGACACGGCGAACGCGTCCCGTCAGCCTATCGACGAGCAGCCCGACACGAATGATTTCGCCGGACCGGAATGTGTGGGCAATTCCGAGGAACGAGGCCGCGGCCATGCTCCAGGAAGCGAAATCATCGCCGGCCGGGATATCCAGGCCGACCACGCGGCCAAGCGACAAGCCCATCATCAAAGCAAAAATAGCAAAGATGAACAAAGCCGCGAGCCAGCCCGCACCGAGATAAAGACCATCAAGGACCTGTCGGACCACGCCGCGCCGGCTGGCGCGGCCATCATGCGACGAGCGCTGCCCTCGCAAGGAAGTGTCCGCCATTTTTTGGTGCCCCATCGTTGATCCGCCCACCCAATGAGCAAGATGAGACTATGTCTAAAAACAAGTCAACTTCGCCCGGTACGACTTTCTAGCCGGTGTGTAAAGCTGATCGGCAAATGGCCCTGTAATCTGGCTGAGACGCTATCCGCCTTGAGCATCTCCGTTGGCCCCGGAGCGCAGATCGTGTGGAGATTTTCGCCATTGCGCGGCATCCGAGCAATGATGCTCTCAATCCGGCTGGCAGATTAGAACATGGCTGTGTTGATGCATTTAGCTGCGAAATCTAGCTTTGTATCCAGTCGGACCGCCTTTGGGGACGATGCAGATTATCCGGGACTTCCTCAGGAGGCACCGGCTTCATCCGATTGACTTATTTCGTTTCGCCGCGGGAGACTTTTCATGAAGGCACTTGGCCTTTCGACATTGGGTGTGAGCTTCGCGCGTCACAAAGGGCTTGGCGCGGCGATAGGCATCGCAGCGGCTTTGCTGGCGGGACCGGCGGCCGCGGAGGGCAAGATCAGGATCGCTCAGCAATTCGGCATTGGCTACCTGATCCTTGACGTCGTACGCGATCAAAAGCTGATCGAAAAACACGGCAAGGAAGCTGGCGTCGACATCGGGGTCGAATGGGCCAGCATTTCCGGCGCCACCGCGATGAACGAGGCGCTGTTGGCTGGTAATCTCGACATCGTTTCGGCAGGTGTGCCGCCGGCATTGACCATGTGGGACCGCACCAAGGGCGACGTCAAAATGGTGGCGGCGCTCGGTTCTCTGCCGAACTATGTGCTGACCACCAATCCGGACGTCCATACGCTCAAGGATTTCAGTGACAAGGACCGGATCGCGGTGCCTGCGGCCGGTGTCGGCTTCCAGTCACGGACGCTGCAAATCGAGGCGGCAAAGCTTTTCGGAGCAGAGAATTTTCAGAAGCTCGACGAAATTTCGATCAGCCTGCCGCATCCGGATGCGACCGCGGCGCTGATTTCCGGCGGAACGGAAGTGAACTCGCATTTTTCCTCTGCGCCGTTTTATTATCAGGCGCTGCAAGGCAACAAGGCCGTCCACAAGGTCATCAGCTCCTACGATATCCTGGGCGGTCCGGCGACCTTCAACGTCCTTTATTCCAGCACGGCGTTCCACGACGACAATCCCAAGACCTATGCGGCCTTCTACGCAGCCTTGGGTGAGGCGGCAAAATGGATCAACGCGAACAAGAAAGAGGCTGCGGATACTTTTATTCGCCAGCAACAATCCAAGCTATCGCCGGAACTGGTTCTCGAAATCATCAACGATCCCGAGAACGATTTCACCATCGTTCCGCAAAACACCTTCATCTATGCGTCGGAGCTTTACAAACTCGGCGTGCTGAAAAGCCAGGCCGCTTCCTGGAAGGACTATTTCTTCGCAGAAGCGCATGGCGAGAACGGCGGCTGACACGATCCTAGTTCAAGCTTCATGATCCAGGCGACTGCTGAGGGCAGGGCGCCTGGATCATCGTATTCGGCGGCACTGAAAAGGACGCTATGACTGCACCATCCCGGCACGTCGGCGGAACGATCGGCTTTCCGCCTTCCGCACCCCTTCTATCCGTCGAAAACGTCACGCTGGAATACCAGATGCCAGGCCGCGTGGTGCGTGCCACACAAAATGTCAGCTTCGATGTCTGGGAGGCTGACCGGTTTATCCTGCTCGGCGCGTCGGGTTGTGGCAAATCCACCCTGTTGAAGGCCGTGGGTGGCTTTATCGCACCGCGTGAAGGGCGCATTCTGCTGGATGGCAATCCGGTTCATGGACCGGGACCGGATCGGGTTGTCGTTTTTCAGGAATTCGACCAACTGCCGCCGTGGAAGACCGTTCGCGAGAACGTCGCCTTTCCCGCGCGGGTTTCTGGCCGCCTCGGCCGCAAGGAGGCTGCCGAGCGTGCGGAGCATTATATCGAGAAGGTCGGCTTGACCCGTTTTGCCGATGCCTACCCCAACACGCTTTCCGGCGGCATGAAGCAGCGCGTGGCGATTGCCCGCGCGCTGGCGATGGAACCGCGTGTGCTGCTGATGGACGAACCCTTTGCGGCCCTGGACGCGCTGACCCGGCGCAAGATGCAGGAAGAGCTTCTGGCGCTCTGGGAAGAGGTGCGCTTCACCCTGCTGTTCGTGACCCATTCCATCGAGGAAGCACTGGTCGTTGGCAATCGGATCGCTCTCCTGTCGCCCCATCCGGGTCGGATGCGGGCCGAGATCAACAGCCATGAATGGGATTTGACCAGCGGCGGAAGCCCCGCGTTCCAGGCGGCCGCGAACCGCATCCACGGCCTTTTGTTTGAAGAAGCCGGGGCGGATGGAGTAAGCCATGAGTGATATTCTGAGCGTCAAACGGCCAGCCGATACGCGCCTCGCTCCTCCGGTGCGGCCCGAATATGAGCGGCCACTCGAGCCGATCGCCGAGGCAACGATAAACAAGGTTCTGCCGCTGCATCAGCGTCTCTGGCAGCATGCGTGGCTGCGCAAGGGCGTGATCCTGATTTGTCTTGCGTTGATCTGGGAGATCGGGGCGCGGATCCAGGGAAATGCGCTGCTGTTGCCGCCTTTCAGCGCGGCCATGAAGGCTCTCGGCGAAGATGTCTTGAATGGCGTCATTCCGGGCCGGGCCATGAATTCCCTGGAAGTTTTGATCAAGGGCTATGCGGCCGGCGTCGTTCTGGCGTTTGTTTTCACCTCGCTGGCCGTTTCCACACAGATCGGTCGCGACCTCCTTTCGACGCTCACCTCCATGCTCAATCCGCTGCCGCCGATCGCGCTGCTGCCACTCGCGCTGCTATGGTTCGGGCTCGGGCAGGGAAGCCTGGTCTTCGTGCTGGTTCATTCGGTGTTGTGGCCGCTCGCATTGAACATGTATACGGGCTTCACCGGCGTGCCGGAACCATTGCGGATGGCAGGTCGCAACTATGGGCTGCGCGGGCTACGTTACGTCTTCCTGATCCTGGTGCCGGCGGCCTTGCCGTCCATCATCGCGGGACTGAAGATCGGCTGGGCGTTCGCCTGGCGCACACTGATCGCGGCTGAGCTGGTGTTCGGCGCCTCGTCCGGCAAGGGCGGCCTTGGCTGGTACATCTTCCAGAACCGCAACGAGCTTTACACCGACCGCGTGTTTGCAGGGCTGATCATGGTCATTCTGTTCGGCCTGCTGGTCGAAAACGTTTTGTTCCGCCAGCTGGAAAAGCGAACCGTCACGAAATGGGGCGTGACGCGCTAGCGCTGCGAGAAACGACGATCATGACACAATCAACCAAATATGTGGTCGGTATCACCGATCACATGATCGGGGTTCCCGACATCGAAGCCGACGCGCTCGGCCCTGACGTGGCGATCGACTTCTTTGCCACCACAAACGAAGCCGAGTTCGACCCGGAGCGCCTTGCACGGCTGGATGCCTTGATGGTGTGGGGCGCGAAGATCGGACCACGAAGCGTTGCCCATCTTTCGCGCTGCCGAGGCGTTGTGCGCTACGGCGTCGGCTATGAGAAGATCGATCTGGCGGCGCTGGCAAAGGCCGGCATCCCGTTTGCCAACAATCCGGACTACGGGGTCGAAGAAGTCGCCGATCATGCAATGGCGATGATCCTGTCGCTGCATCGCCGACTTTGGGAACACGATGCGCGCGCCCGCGGCCATCGCACGGGATGGCAGGTTCACAGCCTCAAGCCGCTGTCGCGCTCCAATAAGGCCACGGTCGGTGTCATCGGCATTGGCCGCATCGGCACGGCGGTCGTCAACCGGCTGAAGCCCTTTGGCTTTCATATTCTGGGCTATGATCCCGGCCAGCCGCCGGGGCACGATAAGGCGATCGGCTATGAGCGGACGGAAAGCCTTGAGACTTTGCTTGCCCGGTCGGATATCGTCACGCTTCATTGCCCAGCGAACGCGGAAACCAGCGGCCTGCTGGATGCCGATGGTCTTGCGCGGCTGAAGCCTGGCGCCATCGTCGTCAACACTGCGCGCGGCGAATTGCTGGACGATCTCGATGCGCTCGAGGCAGCACTGCGGAGCGGACATCTGGCTGCCGCGGCGATCGACACGCTGGCGAAGGAACCGCCCGGCGACCATCCCCTTCTGACCGCATGGCGCGATCGCGAGGACTGGCTGGCCGGGCGCCTAGTTATCACGCCGCACAACGCCTTTTATTCCGATCAGGCCGCCGTGGAGATGCGCCGCAACGCTGCAAACACGGTCAGGATCCTGCTTGATGAAGGCAGGTTGCGAAATCAGGTGAGGGACGGATCATGAACAAGCCTTCGGAATTCCTCTGGTACATTCCCAACGATACAAAAGCCGGCCATCGCGGCGATGCGTCCGATCCGGATCACAACAGCCTGGACACCTTGACCACTCAGGCGAAGGCGCTGGAAGAGCATGGCTGGAAAGGCGCCTTGATCGGCACAGGTTGGGGACGTCCCGATACGTTCACCCTGGCGACCGCGCTTGTCGCCCGCACCACCAGCTTCGAGCCATTGATTGCGGTTCGGCCCGGCTACTGGAAGCCGGCGAATTTCGCGTCATCCGCCGCAACGCTCGATCATCTGAGCGGCGGGCGCGTGCGCGTCAATGTCGTGTCGGGACCGGATGAACTTGCCGCCTATGGCGACCAGGAAGGCGATCAGGCGCAACGCTATGCGCGTACCAAGGAGTTTATGAGGCTCGTTCGCAGGCTGTGGACGGAAGAAAACGTGACCTTCAACGGCGAGCATTTTCAGGTGGCCAACTCGACCGTCGCGCCGCGGCTTGTCCCGCTGGGCGACCGTCGTCATCCCAAACTGTATTTCGGTGGTGCATCGGAGGCCGCCGAGCGAGTTTCTGCAACCGAAGCCGACGTGCAGTTGTTCTGGGGTGAGCCGCTGGATGGTGTGCGTGAACGCATCGAACGCCTGAGAACGCTCGGCAAAGCGCTCGATCGTGATCTGCCTCCCCTGGAATATGGGCTGCGGATCACCACCCTCGTTCGTGACACCACGGAACAGGCCTGGGCGGATGCAGAAGCTAAGGTGGCCAAGATGGCCGAGGGTGCGGCGGGCAGTTGGCAGGATCATCGCCACGGGGTCGCCGTCGGCCAGCAGCGTCTGCTGGATCTTGCTGCCCAAGGCGACGTTCTCGACGACAATCTTTATACGGCTCCCGGTAAATTCGGCGGAGGCGGCGCCGGAACCACCTGGCTTGTTGGTTCCGCCGAAGACGTGGCGCGGTCGCTGCGCAAGTACCAAGATCTCGGCATCTCATACTTTGTGCTCTCGGACACCCCATACCTCGCCGAAATTAAACGCCAGGGGACCCAGTTGTTGCCCCTGCTGACGTAATCGTTTCAGCACATGGTGGGAACGACGCGCCCCGTGCCCTGCATAAGAATCCTTATAACCGCTCGCCGGGAGGGATAGTCGGCAAGTGGCTTGTGGCCGACCGTCAGCTTTCGGAGATGGAGGGATGGAGTAGCCGCTCTAGACCGAACTGAAGCTACGCTGGAAGCCAGCACGGAACTGGCAGTGAGGGCGGTTCAGTGCCAAGCAAGGAGCTTCTGTGTCGCTAAATGGCTTGTCCTAGGTGCGCTCAGGCTCTGAGCCCGATTGCTGCGAAAGATGCCGAAGCCCGTAGTTCATCTGACGGCTGACTAGGTAGGTGTAGGCGATGCGGTCTCGCTGCCGCAATGCATCGACCAACTCGGCATGGGTTGCATGCACATCAGTTTTAACCGTCCTTACCGACTTGCCGATCCTCATTATGTCTTCGATGACCGGTCGCAGCATCCTATAGGTGGCAAGCACAGTTCGATTACCCCCGAGTTCAACGAGAGCATCGTGGAACTCGTAATCGGCGCGCACGAGGTCATCTGGTTCACGCAGTCCAAGAATGCGGTCGTTCACCGCGTCCAGGGCAGCGAGGTCTGCGTCGGAAGCATGCATGATGATGTGCTCGCCGACGCCGGTCTCCACGATGCGTCGAAAGCCCTGTACGTCTCGGAACCCTTCCGCTGACACAAGGCCCCGATGGAAGGACAGCAATCTTCGGACGGCTTCGGCGTGACCGTCCGCTACGATGGCACCGCTCTTTGGCCGTGTCTCCACCAGTCCGAACGCTCGTAGCACCACTAAGGCTTCACGAACTGTATTTCGCGAGGCTCCCAGCGAGGCGCAAAGCTCTCGTTCGGTTGGAAAGGGATCGCCGACCTGCAGTCTGCGGGTTTCTACCAAGTCTCGGATATCGTCCACGAGGCGGTTAACGACCGAGCGACCATGCGGGAATTCGGGTGTCTTATGTGTAGGTTCTGCCGCATTGCTCATTGTTCAAACTCATATCTGGTTGGGCCAGATCAACGTCGCGTGGTTGGACCAACTTCAACAAGATGCGACCAAAGGCCTTGCAAAGAAGCAGATATCAAGATATCCGGTTCGCATCTGGTCCAACCAGATGCGGCTGCAGACACTGGGAGGTTGTCGAGTTGTACCAAAGTTACGCCAAAACTGCCAGAACTTCGAGCCCTTGTTGGACCAAGGTATCACGGTGCTTTGCCGGTGCGTCATTTCTACGCGTCGGGCGGTAGGCGTTTTGTACACATTCAACTTCGCGCCCGTCTTCGAAAACTTCGACCAGCTGCTCATTGGCGCCGTGTTGACCATGCAGCTTACGGTTGGCGGCATCGTCTTTGGCAGCCTGATCGCAGTTCCGGTTGCTGCTGCGAAGATCTATGGCGCCGCACCCCTCCGCTGGTTGGCGAGCGCCTATATCGAAGCGATCCGCAACACGCCGTTCCTTATCCAGATTTTCTTCGTGTATTTCGCCCTGCCGTCCGTGGGTCTGAGGTTAGATCCGAACTCTGCTGCCCTTGTCGCGCTGTCGGTCAATGTCGGAGCTTACTCCGCCGAAATTGTTCGCGCCGGGCTCCTGGCCATCAACCCGGGTCAAATTGAAGCCGGGAAGGCGCTAGGCTTAGGGGGATTCCAGGTATTCCGGTATGTGATCTTCAAGCCCGCAATCCGGGCTATCTATCCGGCACTCACAAGCCAGTTCGTCTATCTGATGCTCACGTCCAGCGTCGTCTCGGTGATCTCGGCCACAGACCTCGCTGCAGCCGGAAACAACATCCAGCTTAACACCTTTGCGGCTTTCGAAGTTTATCTGGTGGTGACGGCGATCTACTTCGCGCTTTCGCTCTTTCTTTCCTTCATCTTCAGCGTGTTCGGTCGCTGGGCTTTCAACTACCCGATGGCGAGGTAGGTCGATGTTCCGCACGTTTGGTTTCGAAGAGTTCTGGTTCATCCTCTTGGCTCTCCGTTGGACGATTGCCCTGACTGCCATTGCATTTGCGGGCGGCATGGTCGGCGGCCTTGTGGTGGCATTGGCCAGAACATCCGCGTTGCCTATGCTTCGTTACCCGGCAGTCGCACTTATCCGCGTGTTCCAAGGCACGCCGCTGTTGATGCAGCTTTTTTTGGTCTTCTTCGGGCTGAACCTGTTCGGCTTCAAGATCGATCCGTGGTTTGCCGCCGCCGCAGCTTTCACGCTGCATGCCAGTGCGTTCCTCGGCGAGATCTGGCGAGGATGCATCGAGGCAGTTCCGCGCGGCCAGTTCGAGGCGAGCTGGGCCTTGGGCCTGGGTTACAAGGATCGCAATGTATCTGTCATCCTGCCCCAGGCAGCGCGCATTGCAGTGGCCCCGACCGTTGGCTTTCTGGTCCAGCTGCTGAAGGGGACCTCGCTGGCGTCGATCATAGGCTTCATCGAGATTACCCGCGCCGGCCAAGTCGTCAACAACATGACATTCCAGCCGATGGTGGTCTTTTCCGTCGTCGCCGCGATGTATTTCGCCCTTTGCTGGCCACTGTCCCTCTTCGCCAAGCGGATGGAGCGGCAGTTTTCCAAAGCATTGGCGAGGTAAACATGGATCTCAAGAGGAGGAGAGAGACTATGAACGTCAAGAAGACCTTTGCGGCCGCCGCGGCGTGCCTTGCCCTGATGATAGGTGTGCAATCCGCGGAAGCTCAAACCGTCGAGGAGCTGAAGCAGCGTGGTACGGTCAAGATCGGCACTCCGTTGGACTTCCCGCCATTCGGCTCGATCGATCTCAATGGCGAACCTGTGGGATATGACGTCGATGTTGCCAAGGCTTTGGCCGCCAAACTCGGCGTCAAGATCGAGATCGTCCCGGTTAGCGGTCCGAATCGCATCCCCTACCTGCAGTCTAACCAGATCGACGTCATCGTCTCCTCGATGGGCGTGACACCGGAGCGCGCCAAGCAGGTTTCATTTACCCAGGCCTATGCCGGCATCGAGCAGGTCGTCTTCGGCGACAAGAACGTCTTGGTTAAGGCCCCGGAGGACATGAGCGGAAAGTCCGTCGCGCTTGTTCGCGCCTCGACACAGGACGGCGTGCTCGTGTCCGTTGCGCCATCGGATGTGAACATCCGGCGCTTCGACGATGACGCGACCGTCGTTCAGGCTTTGCTCTCGGGGCAGACGCAGTTGGTCGCTACCTCGTCGATCCAGACCATGCAGATCGACAAACGCGACCCTGGCCGTTTCGACGTCAAGTTCAAGCTGCCGTTCGAGCAGCGTCAGGCCATCGCAATCCGGCCAGGCAACGACCAACTCCTCACCTTCATCAACGACTTGATTACGGAGATGAAAAGCAACGGGGAACTGGAAGCACTTTCCCAGAAGTGGGTTGGCTCGCCACTTCCCGCCTTTGTGCTGAACGATCGCCCGTGACAGCGGTGGGAGGAAAGGGATGACTGCTGATCCCATCGTTCGGATGGTCAATGTCGAGAAGTGGTTTGGAGAGTTTCAAGCCCTCCGAAACATCAGCCTCGACGTCCACAAAGGTGAGAAGATCGTCCTTTGCGGACCTTCGGGTTCGGGAAAGTCAACGCTGATCCGGTGCATCAACCAGCTCGAAAAGATCGAACAGGGCAAGATCCGCGTCAGCGGCGTCGAGCTTACCGAGGGCAAGCAGAACGTCGAGACAATCCGGCGGGAGGTCGGCATGGTGTTTCAGCAGTTCAATCTTTTTCCGCATTTGACTGTACTGGAAAACTGCATGCTCGCCCCCACCAAGGTGCGCAAGGCAAGCAAAGCGGATGCCGCTGCTACCGCGATGCGCTTCTTGGAGCGAGTGAAGATACCTGAGCAGGCTGAAAAGTACCCTGCGCAGCTGTCTGGCGGGCAGCAGCAGCGTGTGGCGATCGCCCGGGCGCTCTGCATGTCGCCGAAGATCATGCTGTTCGACGAGCCGACATCAGCGCTGGATCCCGAGATGGTCAACGAGGTTCTCGACACCATGACCGACTTGGCACAGGAGGGCATGACGATGGTTGTTGTCACGCACGAGATGGGCTTCGCCCGCAAGGTCGCTGACCGTGTCATCTTCATGGACCGCGGCGAAATCGTCGAAACCGCGGATCCCGAAACTTTCTTCACTAGCCCGCAGCAGGAGCGGACCAAGACATTCCTGGGTCAGGTCATGCACTAGCGTCGCCTGCACGACCACTTCGCGACTGCTTCAAGGAAACCGCTGGCTCGAGCCTCTGAGCCCGCGGACAGAACCACCATGCCTGGATTTGGATCATCATGGTCCCGGCCTCGTGATCGTAGTTAGACAGCCACCTTACCAGGCTCGCTCTTCGATCGTTCGTCATCGTCAATAAACAGGGGTCTTTGACCAATGCGCAGAAACATCCTTCGAGAAAAGCTTTCGGCAGGCTTGCCTACGGTCGGCACGCATATCCTCTCGACATGGCCGACCGTGGTCGAACTTGCCGGCCAATCCGGCCAGTACGACTACGTCGAATTTACCGGGGAATATGCCCCCTTCACCATGCATGACCTCGACAATCTCGGTCGCGCTTTCGAGCTCGCCAACATGGGCGGCATGCTGAAGATAGAGCAAACCCAATATACCCATCAGGCTATGCGTGCGATTGGCTCGGGCTTCCAAAGCGTCCTGTTCGCTGACATTCGTTCGGTTGAAGATGCCAGGGCTGCCGTCGATGCCGTTCGGGCAGAGACTACGATGGCAAGCGGAGCGCGTGGCCGGGGACGTATGGGCGTTGGGATGCGGCGTGATGTCGGTACAATCCTGGAGGGCGGCAAGCCGAGCTACGTGGAAGCGCTCAACGACGTCGTCATCGCGATCATGGTTGAGAAAAAGTCCTGTGTGGACGACTTGGACGCCATCTTGTCGGTGCCTGGCATCGACATGGTGCAATTCGGTCCCTCGGACTATTCCATGAGCATTGGCAAGACCGGTCAGCCGACGGATCCCGAGGTTGTTTCAGCCGAACGCAAAACCATCGAGACGGCACTCGCAAAGGGGCTACATCCTCGCGTTGAGATCGGCGATGCCAGCCAGGCTGCCCGGTACATCGAGATGGGCGTCAAGCACTTCTGCGTGGGTTGGGACGTTTCTATCTTGGCCAACTACTGGACAGCACAGGGCGCAATTATGCGCGACATGCTGTCTACGGATGCGCCTGTCACGACAGCCACCGCCGCATCGTCCGTCCGGCCTTATTAACAAACTCCCCACAACACCCCGTATCGCGCGTCCAAGCCCCGGTTTGCTGCGCGCGATCGCCCAGTCCGCATTTCCCTTGAAAGAGGCTGCACGATGAGCGCTACCAAGACGCCCGACGTCCGTCAGGGCACATTCAAGGTCATCATCATCGATCTTGTCGGCCTTAAACTGACCGATGGTTCGGGGCCGGATCATTCTGAGGTCGCCCAATTTGTCGAGCAACAAGGTGGGATCTTCCACGAGGGCGGCGTTGCCGAACGCGACTTGCCGAACGATGGCAACGTTCACTTTTTCTACCTTCCGCATCTGAGTGAGGCAGACGAAATCTTCGCAGAAACGGGGGCAGGACAGTATGACGCCGTAATCGCCGCCGCGACAGCAATTCCCGCAGCCTCGAAGTTCGCGCTCGGAGGCGTGCGCATCGGCACTGGGACCGGCAACATGGGGTCCGCGTCCTGGGGCGGATCAAACGGCGAAGGCGGCGAGGCGCCGTTGATGAACACGCCCGGCATCAATGCCCGTGCGACTGCCCAGATGGCGTTTAAAGCGCTGTTGCGGGTCTTGCCAGACCTTCCCGTGGAAGCCCTTCACAAACTTGTTGTCGACGGAGCTTTTGACACCGGGAAAGACCTGGTCCGGTTTCCGACAGAGAAGCTCGAGGGGAAGCGGTTCGCCATTCTCGGCTTCGGGAATATCGGCCAAGAGGTTGCAGCTCTCGCCAAAGCGTTCGGCATGGATGTCGTGGTCTATGCTCGGCCTCACCACGAGGAAAGGATATGCCGTTCAGGTTATCACTATGCGGCGACCCCTTCTGCGGCCGCGAGTGGCGCCGACGTGATCTCGGTGCATTTGGGACTCGGGCGCCTTGATCCGGCTACCAACACCTTCGCCAATGCTGGGCTGATAGACCGTGAAGTGCTTTCAGCACTCAATGACGGTGCCGTTCTGATCAACTACGACCGCGGTGAGCTCGTGGACGTCCCTGCTCTCGGAGAGGCGTTGTCGAGCGGGAAACTCCGTCACGTCGCGATCGACGCCGACATCTTCAAGGGTCCAGACGGCCCGAATGGGCCCATGGTGCCTTATCTGTCTCTCTTGCCGGAGCACGGCGAAAAACTGGCGCTGCTGCCGCATGCCGCCGCAGATACCGATCATCCCACTCGCGTTGCCGGTGCCAAGCAGGCCATCAACCAGATCATGGATGCCATCAGGAATCGAAAGGTTGCCAATCTCAAGGGGGATCTTCCAGACGGCTACGTGGAACAGGGTGCTCCCTCCGGCTCCGGAGATGCGCCGTTGGTTGCTCGACTGCAAGACATCAGCGCTGCGCTCGCCGGCCTTGTCCATGCACTGGCCACGCAATCAGATCCCGAACATCAATCGCGCATCGTCGAAGAGCATCGCGCTCTCATCGAATGCCTCGACTTGGATCGGTACGCAGCAGTCTCCGCGCATCCGGCCGCCTGAATCTTGCACGCCGCCCGGCAACCATGCCGACCAGGAGGAATCTATGAAGCGTTCGACTATCAACTCCGTCATCTCCGACACCGCCGCGTTTGCTGCGGCACATAAGCGCTCTCTCCCATCGTGGGCATATTGGAAACTGGAAGAGTACGAAGCAAACCGAGAGGTTGCACATTATTTGAACGCCCGGCAGATGGGTTGGGACGTAACTGACTTTGGCGGAGGAGACTTCGCCGCTCGAGGTCTTACCCTGTTATGTCTGCGAAACGGGATCCTGGGCGATCCCACCGAGCGGACCTACGCCGAAAAGCTGCTCTTCGTCGACGAGATGCAGGAGGCGCCGTTCCATTTCCACAAGTTCAAGCTTGAAGACATCATCAATGCTGGCGGCGGTAACCTTATGATCGAGTTCTTCCATCCGGAAGACGAAACGGCACCCGTCAGGGTTCAAGCGGACGGACACATGATCGACCTGCGGTCACGAGAACCGTTGAAGCTGAAACCCGGGCAAAGCGTCACTGTCGACCGAGGCGTCCACCACCGGTTCTATGGGGAAAAGGGTGCGGGCCCCTGCCTGGTCTGGGAGGTCAGTGCAGTAAACGACGATCTGACCGACAACTACTTCCTGGAGGCGCCAGACCGTTTTGCCAGTGTCGACGAAGATGTCGCGATCGCCACGCCGCTATGGAACGAGATCCCGACGCAACCCTGATCTAGGGTCGAGGTGAGCATCCTGTCATGAAGCACAAGCCGTTCCTCACCGCATTGTTCAAGCAGGCTGTGGCCGCAGCAAATCCTGGCGCAGCGATCGCAGTGAGCCTGCCGCCGCTGCCAATCGGGAGGACAGTGGTAGTAGGGGCTGGCAAGGCTGTTCTTCCTATGTACCGATGCCTGCAAGAGGTGTGGCAAGGCAGCCTCGAAGGCATCCTCGTCACCGGTGAGAGCCAAGGCATGCAGCGAGACAACATCACCATCCTCAAGGGAAGCCACCCGCTTCCCGACGCCCACGGGGTCGCTGCATCAAGGCAGATCCAGGATCTGGTCGCTTCCCTTACTGACCAGGATCTGGTGATCGCGCTAATCTCGGGCGGCGGGTCGGCCATGCTGCCCGCGCCAGCAGGCGAACTCACGCTCGAGGACGAGATTGCGGTAAACCAGGCACTGTTGGCTTCGGGCGCGCCAATCTCCGCGATGAACACGGTCCGAAAACACATCTCGACGATCAAAGGTGGCCGGCTGGCCGCATCCACCCAGGCACGGGTGCACACGCTGGTTGTCTCTGACATTCCCGGCGATGTCGCCAGTCAGGTGGCATCGGGTCCCACATTGCCCGATGCATCTACCCGCCAAGATGCGTTGGACTTTATCGAACGCTACAGCCTGGAGCTGCCAGAGCAGGTGATGCGACACATCAAGAACCCGCTTGCCGATGCGCCCATTCCCGGCGATCCGGTTTTCGAGCGCGATACCTATGCAATAGTCGCGTCAGGCCGCTTGTCCCTTCAGGCCGCGCTGAGGCACGCCGAGGAACAGGGGATCAACGCGACACTCATCGCTGACGACCTGCAAGGAGAGGCATCTGAAGTCGGCCGTTCACACGCCGTGTTGACGCGTGAG
>NZ_DAMBUH010000022.1:0-16395 GCF_032053605.1 Tianweitania sp. | reverse complement strand
AGAAGTAAGAGCCTGTCGGTATCAGCACCTGTGGTCCTGCTGTCAGGTGGAGAAACGACCGTCACGATGCGCGGCAAGGGTAGGGGTGGGCGCAACACCGAGTTCTTGCTGTCGTGGGCGATCGGTGTAGAGGGGATGCCCTCTGTGACGGCGCTTGCAGCAGACACAGACGGTCGCGACGGATCCGAGAACAATGCAGGTGCATTCGCTGATGGAACCACTGTCCAACGCTTGCGCGGCCTAGGTTTAGATGCCGAACGGTTGCTTGATCAAAACGACAGTTATTCTGCCTTCGATGCGCTAGGGGATCTCTTCGTGACCGGACCCACGGGTACGAACGTGAACGATTTTCGTGCAGTTTTTATCGAATAGATCATCAGCTGGCAGCCTCTGCAGCGAGTTTATCTTGGTTCGGCAAGCCAAAGGCTCTTGAGCTGATGGCCCGTGCGCCAGACGTCAACCGCGGTCTCGTCGCAGCCCGCCTCAACGGGATCTCGAACCACACTAAATTCCTCATCAAGAACGGCGCCGAGCAGAAAGCATTCGTCCCTGTACTCGCCACGCTCGGCACTGGCGAGCTTGACCGTCGCCCGAAGAACAATGGCTTCAAGGTTCCGGCCCTTCCAATTCACCACGCCGTAATCCTGGATTGCCACCTGGAGATCACGCGGTTCCCAGCCGCTGGACTGCAGGTCGCTCTTCCATCCTGTAAATGAAGGAAAGACCTGTTTGACGTCGATCGCCGACGGTTCGCTACGGTTTGCAGGCTCCTGAAGAACGACCTCTCGCAGGCCTCCCGTAAACCGGTTTATGGCAGCCGTAGCAGCGGCCCTGTTGGAAGACTGAAGTTCGAGCTGCCTCGTAGCACGTGTCTCCTGTTCCTCGCGGAGGCGTTGAGCTTCGATCCTTTGCTCTTCCTCAAGAGCCACCCGCCTTGCTTCAGCTGCGCGGACTGCTTCTTCACGAGCCATCTTCAAAGCGCTCTCTGCTGCTGCCAGTTCACTTTGCTCCAGCCAGACGGGTGCATAGGAGAACGTGATGCCGTCGCGCTCCAGCGCATCGACGACCATTTTCAGCGAGGCCCTGCTGCCGTAGAAAACCTCGCACTGGCCTTTGCGCAGGAATTCGTAGCCGACGTCGAGACTCTCGATCCTGACGCGATCCTCGAATGGAGGAGCGAGCCCGGCAAACTCGGCAAGCTCGCGGAGCTTGCCTTCGTGCAGTTCGCGCTCCTGTTCAATCACGGCGCAGATCGTATTAGCCCGCCCGTCCAAGAAAATGCTGCCATAGCCCTCCCGCGATCCTTGCTGCACATCGCGGGCAAGGCCTGCGACAAACGCGTCGTCACGGTCCAACCGCGCCTTTAGTTCAGCAAACTGAATGGGCTCGAACGGCTTTACGACACCACGTTCAAGAGCGTCGAGAATCCCCATGGCTAGGCTTGTCTGCGCTTCGCTGAACTTCCGCTTTTGAATAAGCAAAAGGTCAACTTCCTTGAGGGTTTCCGCGCTGCAGGCGGTACCGCTGATCGCCACCACCTTCCCACCCAGAGGCGCCACAGCGGCACGAAGCACGCGTTCAAGGGAAGCTGTACGATCCATACCCAGCAGACAGACCGCAGCTGTTCCTTTCGTAAGCGAGTAGTTTCCGGTGAGGGTCCTCAGCAGCGACGGCGCAGTCGGGCTGGCGTTGTACAGCACGGCGACATCGTCCAGGGAGCCTTCAAGGAGAACCTTGTTGGCGTTTGTGACCGTTACTGGCGCTCTTGCCGCAGGAGACTGGCCCTTGTCTTCGTTCGACGCAACTCTCAGCTCGTTCAGATCTGCCTCAAGATTGCGCGATGTAATCAACGAACGCACCCCATCGCGCGCTTCTGAAAGCGCATCCAGGTCGTTCGAGCCAAGCACGGCATCGACGGCCTTCAGCTCGCCGACGACATCCGGCAGCTTGGGCGACGTGAGATGGGTCGACGCCCAACGAGACAGGAGATCCTTGGTTGTTCTCAACTCAGCAAGGATCGACAGCACCTCTGCGTTGCGCGCTTCGGCGCGTTCGTTCTTCCGCACTTCCGAAAATGGAGGAAAGCCTGGAACATCCGAAAGCAGGCTGGCAAATCGCGCAGTCGAGGCTTCGAGCGAAGCTGCGCCACCTGACTTGATCTCTGCCGAAAGGGTAGACGCCCGATCCGCTATTTCCACGATGTTGGGTATATCGCGATTAAGTTTTAAAAAGGCCTCGGCATCGGAAAGCATGACCTCAGCAGAAGCTCGCGCAGCCTTGAGCTTGGCTGCCTCCGCCTTCGCGAAGGACGCCTTGTCAGAATAGCCTCCTTGTAGAGCTGTGCGGTACTCGCCGATCGTATCAAAACCGGATGACTGGAAGCTCTCGTACTCTGCCTTGGATCGGGCTCCAATTCTTTGTGCAGCCTTCATCTGGTAGGCGGAGACGAAGCCCCCTTGTTGAGCCTGCAGGTACTCATCGTTGTTGCTGAAGCCTCCTTGGCTCGCAGCTTCGTAGTCACGCTGAGTTGAGAAGCCGAGGGTCTTGGCCTGCCGGAAGATGACTTCGGTAGGAAAGCCGCCCTTCCGCGCTTCCGTAAAAGATTGCGCATCATCGAAGCCAGATGAATTTGCCATTCGGCGTTCTTCTTCACTTCGGAAGCCATCGCCTGCATTGCGTTCGATCTCGGCCAAGCTGACGTCTGTCAGAAGGTCGCCGGGAGGCGTTCCAAAAGCTGCCAAATAGCGACGGAATGCCGTCACCGTCGACGGGCCGATCAGTCCGTCGACGGGACCATTATAGAAAGAGAGGCGGCTCATTGAGGCCTGCAGGCGCCGCACCGACGACAGATAGGTCTGCTGGTTCATCAGGTCGAGCGACGAATTGGGTTCGTAGCTATGCCAGACAACGTTCTGGAGGCTGTCGCCCTTTGATAGAAAAGCATCATCCGGGATGAGGCGCAGACCAATGAGAGCTTCAAGATTCGCTTTGGCCTTATCTGCCTTTAAAGTCCCGGCCAAGATAGCGAACACACCGTTGCGGCTTTCCACAACCAGAAGCGGACCGAGTGTTCGACCGTAAGACATTGCCAGACCGATCGCTTCACTCGCGGTGGGACGACTGGAGATGATCAACCAGAGGGTTGAGCTTTCAGGAGGTCTAAGGGCGACCGAGTGAAGATAAGAGCGATCGATAGGCAAAGATGCCCGCGCTTGTGGTCCAACGTTTCCGCTGTAAGCATAAGAGGTACAGGTTAACGTCGCCGCCGTGACGGCGACCGTCGAAACGAGTCTTAGCCTAAGACGCACCGCACAACTCCGCACAGGACAACAGCGACTACTTCAAACATCTGACTTCTGAGATGTCTATTGTGGATCGACTTGCTTGATGCCTTTGGTCAAATACCCTGAAGATGTTGCAAACTTGCATCGAGTCAGTCAGGATTGCCTTGCGGCTAAAAATCTACCAATTTGTTGATGGATAGATGGAAGAAGGCGAACTGGCCGCTTAGGTTAACTTGGGCAGCAGCGAACATGGCGAACCCGATGTCGCCTGATAGAGAAAACGGCTCGTAAACATCTTTGTTCGTTGTAGGCTTAGTTGGTTTTATTAGTTTTGGCATACATAGGATCAGTTGGAGCCTTGCCTTCTTGGTAGCTTCACGGGTTAATCTTTAACACCGTGCCATCTTTCTCTGCCGATGCGCCGACCCTACTGCCTGTCATACTTGGCGCAGCATCCGACATTTGAGCCTACCAGCCCAGCCCGGCCGAGATCTTACGGGCGGCGTCTTTCAACAACAGGATGAAGCGGTCGACATCGCTCCTTTGTGTGCGGAAGGCTGGAGCACCTACGTTGACAGCCGCGATCACCGACCCGTCGAAAGCAAGAACCGGCACCGATACGGAAACAAGCTGTTCGCTGACTTCCCCGTAACTGACACAAAAGCCCTGATTTCGGATCTTATCCAATTCCGCGATCAGCTTAGCGCGGTCAGTGATGGTTCGCTTAGTTAACCGAGGAAGCACTTCCGGGATCATCTGCGACTGAACTTGCGGGTGTAGGAAGGCGAGCAGAACTTTGTAGGAACCTGCGCTCAAAGGCCGACGCCGTCCGATCATAGCCTGCACCCGCAAGTCCCGCATCGGTTCAAACTTCGCGATGCAGAGGGACTCACCGTTGTCGATGATACGGAGCTGCGTCGTTTCATTCGCCTTCTGACCGACCTCTTCAAGGATCGGATTTGCGATACGTACCAGATCAACCTGCGTCGATGCCGCCGTCCCAATGACGATCGCTGTCGTGCCAAGGCGATAGGTTCCAGCTTCGCTCTTCCTCACCAGCCCACGCCGTTCCATTGTGCGTAACATCCGCAAAATTCTTGGCTTGGTCTCACCCAATGAGCGGGCAATCTCTGTTAGTCGAACGTCAGGAGTTTGTGCCACGCTTAACAAGACGTCGAGACATACGTTAACTGATTGAAGAACGCCGCTTTCCGGTGCTTTCTCTAGGGGCATGATGTCTCTCTCGGTCAACTTAGATCGTGGCGAAAAAGCCATCGTAAGCCGGTTACGGTGTACGTAACACTCATGATTCTGGTTTGACAGCCTTCTTTTCCGCCGGTTACCAATCATCCCTATGAGCGGTCGGGAACCCGCTTTAGCCGATCTGCTGAGATCGGAACGAACCTAGAACTGGGATGGAACCAATGACCGCCAAAGTCTTACAGCGGGCAGCGATCGCGCTGCTCGGCACGATCGCTATTCCTGCAATGGCTTCTGCACAGGAAACGCCGCTGACGATCGGCATGTCGACGACACCGACGACGCTCGACCCGCATGAGGATAGTTCCGCGCCAAACAATGCCACGTCGCGCCACATCTGGGACAGCCTCATCAATCTCACGGGCAAATCCAGCAATGAGCCGGAACTCGCTACGGATTGGAAGGCCGTCGACGATACCCATTGGGAGTTCAAACTGCGCGAGGGCGTCAAATTCCATGATGGCAGCGACTTCAATGCCGATGATGTCGTCGCCTCTCTTCTTCGTGCCCGCGACAAGCCAAGCCAAGGTTTTGCGTCATATACCCGCAACATCACCAATGTGACGGCCAAAGATCCGCTGACGATCGTTATCGAAACCAAGGTGCCCGATCCGCTTCTGCTGAACTCCGTCAGCCGCATCCGCATCATTAGCGCAGATTGCAAGGACGCTCCGGTTCAAGACTTCGACAATGGCAAATGCGCCATCGGAACCGGCGCTTATTCTTTCGTGTCGTACCAGCCGGGCAGCAACCTGACAGTCAAGCGCAACGACAGCTACTTCGCTGGCGCATCACATTGGTCTAACGTCACCTTGCGCTTCCTGCCGGACGACGGCGCACGTTTGGCTTCACTCTTGTCCAACGAAATCGACATCATCGAGACCCTCCCGGCAGATGGCATGGAGCGTGTTGCATCGAGCGGCAATTTGCAGATCATCAATGGGCAGTCGTCCCGATTTGCGTATCTCGGCTTGGATGTCAGTCGCGACGTTGCTGCTTTCGCGACCGCAGCAGATGGCTCACCGCTCGACAAGAATCCCTTCAAGGACGAGCGGGTCCGCAAGGCCCTGCTGATGTCGATCAACCGTGATGCGATCGTTGAGCGCATCATGCAAAAGAACGGCACGGTCGCCGACCAGTTCGTTGCTGAAGGTTATGCCGGGCATTCGGACAAGGTTGAGAAGGTCGCCTACGATCCTGCTGCAGCCAAGGCGCTTCTCGCAGAGGCAGGCTATCCTGATGGGTTCAGCCTGACCTTGCATGGTCCGGCCGGGCGCTACGTCAAGGATGCCGAGATTTTGCAGGCTGTCGGCCAGATGTTCACGCGGATCGGCATCAAGTCCAAGGTCGAGGTGCTGCCGTGGGCGATGTACTCCGACAAGTACTCCAGCGGCGACTTCAGTTTCTTCTTCGGTGCCTGGGGCGTCAACACTGGCGAGACAACGAACCCGACGGTCGCCCTTGTTGCCACACGCGATGAGAAGAAGGGCACTGGTCGGTACAATGGCGGTGGCATTTCCGATCCGAAGATCGATGAAGTCCTGGCCAAGGCAAGCTCCACCCTCGACGAAGCGGAACGTAAGCCGTTGCTGGAAGAGCTGTCCACACAGACGTTCAACAACCTCTGGCTCCTTCCCATGCACTACGAGAACGTCGTTCTCGGTGCAAAGAAGAGCGTGTCCTACGCTCCGCGCGGTGACAAATACACGCTCGCCTACGAAGTGAAGCCAGAGAACTGATCTTGATCGGGGGCTGCGTTCAGGCAGCCCCCGATCATCCCAGGCTTATCCCAGGAGACATCCATGCAGGAACTCGGAACGGGCGAGGCGATTGCCCGCGCGAAGGCCGTCTATGACTATGGCCATACGGCAATCTTCGCGTCCAAGAGCGATCCGCGGCTTCACCTGGCCCTTTATATTCCGCCGACGGCCTCCGAAGGCCGCAAGCTTGATCTGCTGGTTGCGGTGCATGGAACCAGCCGGACGTCGGCCTTCGATTTCCTGAACGGCTTTGCCGAATTCGGCCTCTATAACGATTGCGCCATTCTAGCTCCCATCTTTCCAGTCGGAGTCTTCGGCGATGGCGCTCGCTCAGGCTACAAGTTCCTGGAAGAAGGGGACATCCGGTACGATCAGGCTGTGATCGCCATGGTCGAGGAGATGGCTGAGAAGTACGGGCAAGACTGGTCGACCTTCGCCATGTTCGGCTTTTCGGGCGGTGGACATTTCACGCATCGTTTCGCGATCCTGCATCCAGAAAAGCTGTGGGCTGCCTCCGTAGGCGCACCCGGTTCGGTCACGCTGCTTGATCCGACCCGCGACTGGTGGGTGGGCGTGCGCGATCTGGAAGCCCGCTTTGGAAAGCCGTTCAAGCCGGAGGAACTCGCCAAGATCCCGGTCCAGATGGTTGTAGGGGACGCCGACCTGGAAAACTGGGAAATTACCCATAAGCCAGGCGGCCGCTACTACATGGAAGGCGCCAACGATGCAGGGCAGACTCGGCCGGAACGCCTTTCGGCGCTTGCTCAGTCATTCCGTGAGGCAGGCGTTCAGGTCACCCTGGATGTCGTGAAGGGCGTGTCCCACGACCGCATCAAGGTGCTCGGTCACGTCAAAGCCTTCTTAACGAAAGTGCTGAGCGAGCGGCGCCAGAAATGAAGAACGCAACGATTGTCGCTCCCCAACCGGAGGCGGTTGAAGCCGGCGCCGAGGTTCTCGAGCGTGGAGGCAACGCCGTTGACGCAGCTCTCGCCTGCGCCTTCGTTCAAGGCGTGGTCGATCCGCAGATGGCAGGCATCGGCGGCTTTGGCTCGATGCACGTCTATATGCCCAAGAAGGGCGTACACGAGATCCTGGAGTTTTATGCCCGTGCGCCATTGAAGGCGACACCGGACATGTGGCTGGACAAGATCAAGCATCAAAGCCGAGATGGCTTTGGCTATGTTCTGGACGGCAACATTTCTGATATCGGCTACCTCGCCGTCTGCACGCCGGGATCGCTCAAGGGCTACGAGACCGCGCTGAGGGATTACGGCACGTTCGATTGGGCTGACCTGATCAACCCTGCCGTCCGGCTCGCGCGCGACGGCTTCATGATCCGCAACCACATGCATTGGTACTGGTCGAAGGACCAGTCCAACGACGGCTTTGCCAATACGCTGGACAAGCTGCGCTTTTCTGAAACGGGACGCCGCGTTTATTTCCACGAGGATGGCTCGCTTCGCAATGTCGGCGACTTGCTCGTCAACAAGGATATGGCCGACACGCTGGAGCGGATCGCCAGAAGCGGCGGATCGGACATTTTCTACCATGGCGAGCTGGCCGACCAGATCGCCGCCGACTTCAAAGCGAATGGCGGGTTGATCGGGTCGGAGGATCTGACGAAGTACGAACTGTCCCGCGTCGCGCCGATCTGGGGCGAGTATCGCGGCAACCGGATCGCCACATCGCCGCCTCCCGGATCAGGTTTCCCGATGCTGGAGTTCCTCCACATCATGGGGGAATTCGACGTCGGCTCGATGCAGCATGGCAGCGCAGAACACCTGCGCATCCTGTTTGAAGCCATGAAACGCATGACGATCGACAAGGACGCGCATATGGGCGACCCCACCTATGTCGATGTTCCCTACGAGACGCTGTTGTCGAGGGACCATGCGCAGGCGCACGCCGAAGCGATCAAGGCTGGAGACATTGCCAATGTCGACCGTCTCGACCGTTCGCAGCGCGATACCACGCACATCTCGGTCATCGACAAGGACGGCAATGCCGTTGCGATGACCCATACGCTGGGCAGCCCATCCGGAGCCATCACCAACGGTCTCGGCTTCATGTATAACGGGACGATGAGCCGCTTTAATCCGGTGCCTGGAAAGGCCGGCTCGATCGCCCCGGGCAAGCGGCGTCCAAGCTCCGCCGCGCCCACCATCGTCTTCAAGGACGACAAGCCATCCGTCGTCATCGGCGCGCCGGGAGGCAGCTATATCGCTCCGGCGGTGGCGCAATGCCTGATGAACATGATCGACTTCGACATGCCTGTCCTCGAAGCTGTATCGGCACCAAGGATCGTCGGCGTTTCGAACACGATGGATATCTGCAACCGTATCCGCCATTCCGTCGAAGCTGAACTGGTCGCACAAGGTTACAAGATCGCGCGGTCACCGCAGACCTACGCTTTTGCGGCGGTTCACGCCATCAAGATCGAAAACGGCCTGTCCACCGGCGCGGCCGATCCGCAGCGCGATGGAATGGCGATCTCCGTCGCCTGAGAGAGGTTCCATGGTCACATCCATCATCCGGCGGTTGATCCAGGCGCTGTTCGTCATTCTGGCGATGACTATTATCGTCTTTATCGGCGTCAACGTGATCGGCAATCCCGTCGACATCCTCATCAATCCAGATGCCAATCAAGCCGAGCGGGCGCGTGTTATCGCGCATTATGGCCTCGATCAGCCGATCTGGAAGCAGTACCTGATGTTCCTCCAGGGACTGTTGCATGGCGATTTTGGCGACAGCTTTGTTTATGGACGACCAGCGCTTGGGCTCATCCTTGAGCGCATGCCGGCAACCCTGGAATTGGCGATCACCGCCTTGGGCATCGCCCTTGTTGTCGGCCTGCCGCTGGGCCTCTACGCCGGGCTCTACCCTAAACGCGTTTCCTCGAAGCTGATCATGTCGGCCTCGATCCTGGGTTTCTCGCTCCCCACCTTCTGGGTGGGATTGATGCTGATCATGGTGTTTTCGGTTGAGCTGGGCTGGTTGCCGACGAACGGCCGGGGCCCGACCATGGAACTGCTGGGAACGCAGTGGTCCTTCCTGACCGGAGAAGGTTTGCGGCATCTTCTGCTGCCAGCCTTCAATCTTGCTTTGTTCAAGACCTCCCTCATTCTCAGGCTGACCCGCGCTGGCGTGCAGGAGGTTCTGCCACAGGATTACATCAAGTTCGCTCGCGCCAAGGGTGTCCGTGAAAGCCGGGTCATCGGGGTGCATGTTTTGAAGAACCTGATGATCCCCGTGGTCACCATTATCGGTCTGGAATTCGGCTCTCTGATCGCCTTCTCGGTTGTTACCGAAAGCATCTTTGCATGGCCCGGCATGGGCAAGCTGATTATCGACTCCATCAACTTGCTCGATCGCCCGGTGATCGTCGCCTACCTCATGATGATGGTCGTGCTGTTCGTCGTCCTCAACTTCATCATCGACATCTGCTACACCATCCTGGATCCGCGGGTCCGGCTGGACGCAAAGGCCTGACCCATGTCGGAATCGAACGTACAGGATCAAACCGTCCCCGCTGCGGCCCCAGAACCTGGCCGGCTAGCCAAGGGCGTCTCCGAATTCTTCAAGTCACCGGCGGCGGTAATCGGCTTCGTCACGCTGATCGTGATCTGCGGTCTGGCGGTCTTCGCGCCCTGGATCTCGCCGCAAAACCCTTACGACCTGATGCAACTCGACATCATGGATGGACGGTTGGCCCCGGGGTCGGAATCGATGACCGGAATGGTCTATTATCTGGGCACCGACAGTCAGGGCCGCGATATCCTTTCCGGCATGCTTTACGGCCTGCGGACATCGCTGATGGTTGGTGTTCTGTCGGCCTTTGCAGCCGCCATTATCGGTACGACCGCAGGTTTGTTTGCTGCCTATATGGGCCGACGTACCGAAACCGTGATCATGCGGCTCGTCGACCTGCAGTTGTCTTTCCCAACCATCCTGATGGCGCTGATGATGCTGGCCATTCTCGGCAAGGGCGTCATCAACGTCGTGATCGCGCTCATCATCGCGGAATGGGCTACCTACGCTCGTACCGTTCGAAGCACGGCGCTCGTCGAGCGTGAAAAGGAATATGTCGAAGCCGCGCGCATGCTGCGCCTTCCAGGCTGGCGCATCCTCTTCAAGCATCTTCTGCCGAACTGTCTTGCGCCGGTGATCGTCATTGCAACGATGCAGGTGGCTCGCGCGATCGGTCTGGAAGCGACACTGTCGTTCCTCGGTCTCGGCGCGTCCGTGACCGAGCCGTCGCTCGGCATGCTGATCTCTACTGGATATCAGTATCTCCTCACCGGCCTCTATTGGATCAGCTTCTTCCCAGGCATCGCACTGCTGGTCACAATTGTGTCGATCAACCTTGTCGGTGACCGTCTCCGCGATGTTCTGAACCCGAGGAACGCGTCATGAGTGCGTTGCTGCAGGTAAGCAATTTGGTCACGGAGTTCGGAGGTGGCGGTGGTCATCCTGGCCTGAAAGCCGTCAACGACGTTTCCTTCACCGTGTCACGCGGCAAGGTTCTCGGCCTGGTTGGTGAATCGGGATCCGGCAAATCCGTGACGGGCTTCTCCATTCTGCGCCTTCTCGAAAGGCCCGGCCGAATTGCAGGGGGACGCATCCTCTTCGACGGAACGGACATCGCGAGCTGTTCTGAAGAAGAGATGCGGCAGCTGCGCGGCAAGCGCATTGCGATGGTGTTTCAGGACCCGATGATGACGCTGAACCCGGTTCTCACCATCGGCACGCAGATGGTTGAAGCCGTTCAGGCGCATGACAAGGTTTCCAAGGAAGTTGCGCGTCAACGATCACGCGACGCCCTAGGGCTGGTGGGCATTCCGAGCCCGGAAGAACGGCTGTCGGCCTATCCGCACCAGTTTTCCGGTGGCATGCGGCAGCGTGTGGCAATTGCGATCGCGCTGCTGCACCAGCCAGACCTGATCATCGCGGACGAGCCGACAACAGCGCTGGACGTAACAATCCAGAGCCAGATCATCTACGAGTTTCAAAGGCTCGCGGAAGAGTCCAACACCGCGGTAGTCTGGATCACGCATGATCTGGCCATCGTGTCCCGCCTGGCCGATGACATCGCCGTCATGTATGCCGGCCGCCTCGTCGAAACCGGCCCAGTGGGCAAGGTGCTGACCGATCCTCGTCACCCCTATACGGCCGGACTGATCGCATCCGTTCCGTCGCAAAACCGGCGTGGCGAACCGCTGCATCAAATCAGGGGCATGACGCCGCCGATCAACCGTCTGCCGGAAGGCTGCAGTTTTCGGACCCGATGCGATCGGGCAACTGAAGCGTGCCGCATCATGCCGGGCCTCATTCCCGAAGAGGATCGCTCGTTCCGCTGCATCCATCCCGTTATGAAAGAGGTCGCATGATGCCGGCGACGCAGACGCCCCTGATCGAGGCGCGCAACATCTCGCAGCGCTTCGGCCCGAAGCCAGATTTGGCCGCCAAGATCGCGCTCAAGCTAAAGCTTGCGAAACCGGCGCCGGTGGTCCACGCGCTCGACGATGTCAGCTTGACCATCCGCAGCGGCGAGGTCGTGGGTCTGGTTGGCGAAAGCGGCTGCGGAAAGTCGACCTTGGGTCGCGTTATTGCGGGCATTACGTCACCTACCGAAGGCGACGTCTTGTGGAAGGGCGTTAAGCAAGACGCCATGTCGGCATCCCAACGGCGCGATTACGGGCTTGCCACTCAGATGATTTTTCAGAATCCTATGGCCGCGCTGAACCCGCGCATGACGGTCGAGGAACTCATCTGGGAAGCGCCGAAAACGCACCGGCTAGCGCGCTCGGGCGAGCGCAACACCTATGTCGACAAGTATTTGACATTGGCGGGCTTCAACCCGGAAACGAAGAAGCGATATCCGCACCAGTTTTCAGGCGGTCAGCGCCAACGCGTCAACATCGCGCGGGCCCTTGCCGTGCAGCCAAAGTTCCTTGTTTGCGACGAAAGCGTTGCCGCGCTCGACGTGTCGATCCAGGCGCAGGTCATCAACCTGTTCATGGAACTGCGTGATAAGCTCGACCTGACCTATCTCTTCGTCAGCCACGATCTAGGCGTCGTGGAACATATCTCCGACCGCGTCGCGATCATGTATCTGGGCCGTATCGTGGAAGAAGCTCCTGTTGATGAGATCTTTCGACGTCCCAACCACCCCTATACGAAGGCGCTTTTGGCTGAAATTCCGCGCATCGAGCCGGGAAAGCATCGCTTTAAGCCCGTGAAAGGCGAGCTTCCAAGCCCGCTCAATCCACCGAGCGGCTGCCACTTCCATCCCCGGTGTCCGTTTGCGATGGAGCGTTGCCGAGCGGAAGTTCCGTTGAAACAGGAAGTGGCGCCAGGGCATCTATCGGCCTGCCACCTCAACGACGTATGACGCACCTTGGCCCCAAGCCAGTGGAAGAATGCTACGTGAGTGCCTTGCAACCATGCTCGGCTGACGGTCCAGCATTATGCGATGCGGCAGTTGAGTCGTATCTGGATTTTGTCGACAGCGGACCGGTAGCTATCGAACAATCTTCAGGAAAGGGGACGTTCGGCTATCGGTTCTTCGCAAGACCATCCAAGCCTCAGTGGATCCGCTACGTCTTGGAAATAAACTTGCCAGCAGGGCGGTCAGTGTTTTCGGCCCATTTTCGTCCGCAGCGCCGATCTTCTCGGACATGAAGTTGGCATGCTTGGCGGTTCGGCCGCCGCAATGGCTCTTCTTGAGGCGCATGGCTTAGCGCTCATCACTGGACGGAACTGGCAGAACTCACAAGACGCCTCGCCAAAGCGGCTCCCGGCTTTCCCATTCTGGTGGATGCGGATCATGGATATGGCAATGCCACGAACGTTCACCGAACCATCTCCAAACTCGAATACGCCGATGCCGCGGGTGCCACGATCGAAGACACTCTGCTCTGCCCAGCACCAAGCCTGACCTAACCGCAACTAAGCTTGATTGGAGCTCGGATCATGGTTGATTCCGACCATGGCATGAGATGTGCGTGCGTCACGCGTCGTAGTGCTTTAGGTGGCAGCGCTGCTGTTACCGGTGCCACGCTCAAAAACGTAGGCTCTGCTTACGTACACTGGCAGACCGGCAAGGGTCAGTTGTTGATGGGGCGCTGGATGCGGATCAAAAGCAAACGAGACCGATGGAGACGCCAATCTACGACCTGGGCTTTCTCCGACAATTATAGAAAGCGAGGCTGTCTAAAACAGCCTCAAATTGCGTTCTTCTTCCAGTTCCATGAAGTGCTGCCTATGCCTGCGGATGTTGGTCATGTCTGGCATATCGGGCGGAGCACGAAGAAAGAGGGCTCGTTTTCCGATCTTCAAGCCGTGGGTGAGAACATCCGGAACTGCATCGCGTGCCCAGATAATTTCGAAGTCGTCGGTGAGCGTGAAAGCAAAACGGTCGTAAAGCTGATGAAGAGCAACATGCATGACGGCCGTGTTGACGACGACATCCTTGCCTCCAAGTGCAAGCGGCCAAAGGTGGACAACGTCAACCGCAATAGGCGGCCGCGGAAAGTGACATGATACTGTGAGATGATACAGCGGCGCTGGTCGATGCGGAGCGTGGCTCGACGGACCTGGTAGCTCCGAATCCGTGCAAGTCTCTCCCTATAGGAAGGGTCTTCATCAATATGCTGGTCGACATCGCTGAAATCGGAATATGATCGAGTATCATTATCCTGCGGACCTGCTGCGGCCACAGAGCCAAAACCAACCATGGTGCCAGTCTCTCCATAGTAGAGGATACGTTGGAGATGTTTCGCCTCGATCTTGCGAATCACGTGCTGCTCGCGCGAATAATCGCGTCTTCCATAAGCTTCACCAAATTCCAGCAGCACGCCAGCTAATTCACGTGGCGTCGGAAATGGAAGAGGCATCATGTTGGCAAGATGAAGGATGACGCGTTTGCCATCACAAGGATCAGCCTCGATACGGTGGATAACAGCTTTCGCTGCGAAACAGGCATTCAAGGCGGGTCTGTTTGGTACGCCACCCTTCGGTATGTAGATTATGCATGTTTGCGCTATGCCTTGCTGCAATGTCTGCAAATAGGAAGCTGAGCAGCGCATCTGATTGCTGGCCAAGAAGGCGTCGTTCTGCTCGTCCTGTCTCCATTTTAGAACGAGGTTTTGTTGATGATCCGCTTCCGCCGACATGATGCAGATCATGCCAGCTACAAAGATGCACAAGTACGAGCCTGAGGTTGTAAATGCCTGCTGTTTTGTTCAGCTGCACTTACTTGAAGTTGAATATCTAAATTAGCTTTCTCTAATTCTTTGGCGTATTTGAGACCGATGGTGCCTATACGTTCCTAGGCAGCTGCCACTCATCGGACTTGAAATCCTAGCTTCCTACTCAGGTGGGGATACCGCCGAGCCTTGGAGCTTGGACTCTCCGAAGCAGAAAACGTTCGATAGCGCAGGGTTCCTGCTTTTCGCTCTCGTGCATTTTGCTATGACAGAGCCCAACAGCCTCGCTTGAGGCATCGCTTATCGCTAACTCTCCAGCTTCATGCGGAGAGTTGCTGGAGGAATGCATGTATCTAGGTCTCGATCTCGGCACGTCGGGCGTTAAGGCGCTGCTTATCGATGATGAGCAGCGAATTGTCGGATCGGCGAATGGTTCGCTCGATGTGTCGCGGCCGCATTCAGGTTGGTCGGAGCAGGATCCGGACCATTGGATCCGAGCCACTGAAGAAGCGATCAGCACGCTTAAGGCTGCGCATCCGGCGGAGCTTTCCGCAGTAAAGGGCATAGGTCTGTCGGGTCAGATGCATGGCGCGACGTTGATCGATGCTGCCGGTGCGGTCTTGCGCCCGTGCATTCTTTGGAACGACACGCGCTCTTATCGGGAAGCTGCAGCGCTGGATGCTGATCCGCGCTTCCGCGACATCACCGGTAATATCGTCTTCCCTGGCTTTACCGCTCCGAAACTGGCTTGGGTGAAGACAAACGAGCCGGACGTTTTCGCTAAGGTCGCCAAGGTTCTCCTGCCGAAGGATTATCTGCGTCTTTGGCTCACCGGCGAAGCCATTTCGGAGATGTCGGATTCTGCGGGAACGGCATGGCTCGATGTCGCTAATCGCAAGTGGTCGTCGGATCTTCTTGCGGCGACCGATCTCGATGAAGGCCACATGCCCGCTCTCGTGGAAGGCACGGAAGTCGGCGGCACGTTGCGTCCCGAACTGGCCTCGGCGTGGGGTATCGGCGGCACCGTCGTTGTTGCGGGTGGTGCGGGCGACAACGCAGCGTCCGCCTGCGGTATGGGGACTGTGAAGCCGGGGTCGGCCTTCGTGTCGCTTGGCACCTCAGGCGTTCTGTTCGCGTCCAACGCTGCCTATCTCCCTAACGCTTCAAGCGCGGTGCACACCTTCTGCCATGCTCTTCCGGATACCTGGCACCAGATGGGCGTCATCCTGTCGGCCACCGATTCGCTGAACTGGCTGTCGCGTATCACGGGCAAGAAAGCTGCCGAGCTGACGCAGCCTCTGGGCGACACTCTGCGGGCGCCAACAGGTGTGACCTTCCTGCCTTATCTCTCGGGTGAGCGCACGCCGCATAATGATGCTTTGATCCGTGGCGTTTTCTCAGGGTTGGAGCAGGAAACAGGTGCGACCGAGATGACCCAGGCCGTGCTCGAGGGCGTGGCCTTCGCGTTCCGCGATAGTCTTGAAGCGCTGCGTGTGGCCGGTACGGAGCTTAGCCGTGTTACGGCAATTGGTGGCGGATCGCGCTCCCATTATTGGTTGAAGGTCATTGCGACAGCCTTGGGGATCCCGGTCGATATCCCTGCCGATGGCGACTTTGGTGCAGCGTTTGGCGCGGCGCGCCTTGGCTTGATTGCCGCGACCGGCGCTGATCCACTGGCTGTGTGCACGCCGCCGGCGACAGACCTCACCGTTGAGCCAGACAGCGCTTTGCGGCCGGCCTTCGAGGACGCTTACGAGCGCTATCGCAGCCTTTATCCGGCGATCAAGGCTGCTTGAGCCAAGACGCGGCACGGTTTTGGGAGGATCATCATGACGACAGGTTTTTTCGGCGACATCGCGCCGGTGCGTTTTGAAGGAACGGACA
>NZ_DAMBUH010000021.1:0-47825 GCF_032053605.1 Tianweitania sp. | reverse complement strand
TGCGCGCGATCTTGCGGATGCCGGCTAGAACAGGCCGCGCCGTTTCGCTGCGTGCACCGAAGCCACCGATGACGATCAGCGCATCCGTTGCGGCAGCTGCATCGAATGCGCCTTCCACGGCGATGGGCAGGCCGCAACTCGTCAAAGCCGGTAGCCCGTCGGCTGAAACCAGGCGGAAGTCGAACAGTCTTTCACCGGCGATGCGGTTGGCTGCCCGCAGCGGGTCGATGGCGGATGCGACGCACAGAATCGAGGCGCCTGGCACTACCAGAAAGGTGAGGCGAAGAGGCGTCGTCTCAGGCTGAAAGATC
Organism: Tianweitania sp.; assembly: GCF_032053605.1. Classification (NCBI taxonomy): domain Bacteria; kingdom Pseudomonadati; phylum Pseudomonadota; class Alphaproteobacteria; order Hyphomicrobiales; family Phyllobacteriaceae; genus Tianweitania; species Tianweitania sp. The sequence continues at coordinate 47,514 of NZ_DAMBUH010000021.1, read as the reverse complement.
GATTGCTTTGCGTGCTTCATCAAATCAGTTTCGTAAAGTGTGAAGTGACATCTCGCAATGGTGGCCATGATGGCGGCCAACAAAGGGAGATGTTCATGCCGCTCGAAATGAACCGCGAGGTTTTCATCACCTGTGCCGTGACGGGATCGGGCGGCACACAGGATCGAAGCCCGCATGTGCCGCGCTCGCCTGAGCAGATCGCCGCATCGGCAATCGATGCTGCAAAGGCTGGTGCTGCGATCGTGCATTGCCATGTTCGCGACCCTGAAACAGGCAAACCGCGTCGCGATATCGCTCTTTATCGCGAACTCACCGAGCGCATCCGCGATGCAGATATCGATGTGGTGTTGAACCTGACCGCCGGCATGGGCGGTGACATGGTGTTCGGCAGTGTCGAGCAGCCGCTGCCCTTGAAAGAGCAAGGCACCGACATGGGCGGCGCGAGCGATCGCGTTGAGCATATCCGGCAGTGCCTGCCGGAAATCTGCACGTTGGATTGCGGCACGATGAACTTCAACGAAGCCGATTACGTCATGACCAACACGCCCGGCATGCTGCGCGCGATGGGCGCCAAGATGACGGAAATGGGCGTGAAGCCGGAGATCGAGGCTTTCGACACCGGCCATCTGTGGTTTGCCAAGCAGTTGGTCAGTGAAGGTGTGTTGGCTCCTGATGCGCTGGTGCAGCTCTGCATGGGGGTGCCCTGGGGTGCACCGGATGACCTCAACACCTTCATGGCGATGGTCAACAACGTGCCTGACGACTGGACGTGGTCGGCCTTTGCGCTGGGCCGCAACCAGATGGCCTACGCGGCGGCGGCCGTTCTTGCCGGCGGCAATGTGCGTGTGGGGCTGGAAGACAATCTGTGGCTCGACAAGGGTGTGCTCGCCACCAACGCGCAACTCGTGGAGCGCGCGGCGACGATCGTCACCAATATGGGCGCGCGGGTGCTTGGGCCGGACGAAGTCCGCAAAAAGCTCAACCTGACCAAGCGTGCCCCGCGGGCGCAGGCGGTTTGAAGGAAATGACCATGCAGATCACCAAGGCAGCCTGCATCGGCGGTGGCGTTATTGGAGCGGGGTGGGTGGCGCGGCTGGTGCTCAACGGCATTGATGTTGCGCTTTACGATCCCGATCCACAAGCGAGCCGCAAGGTTGATGAAGTTCTCGCCGGTGCGCGACGCGCTTACGCGCAGATGGTGCCGTCAGGCCTGCCGAAGGAAGGCCGCGTCACCTATGCCAGCACGGTTGCAGAGGCTGTCGCAGATGCGGACTTCATCCAGGAAAACGTACCGGAACGTCTCGACCTCAAGCACAAGGTGCTGGCCGAAATTGATGCCCATGCACGTCCCGACGCGCTGATCGGTTCATCGACCTCCGGCATCAAGCCGACGGAGATGGCGAGCGCGCTTCAGCATCCCGAGCGGCTGGTCGTCGCGCATCCCTTCAACCCGGTTTACCTTCTGCCGCTGGTGGAGATCGTCGGCGGGGAAAAGACGCAGCCTGAGTTCATCGACAAGGCCAAAGCGCTTTACGCGTCGATCGGCATGAAGCCGGTGGTGATCCGCAAGGAGATCGAGGCCTTTGTGGGCGACCGTCTGTTGGAAGCGATCTGGCGCGAATCCTTGTGGCTGATCAAGGACGGCATCACGACTGTTGAAGAGCTGGACGACATCATCCGCTATTCCTTCGGCCTGCGCTGGGCCCAAATGGGCTTGTTCCAGACCTATCGCATTGCCGGCGGCGAGGCGGGCATGCGCCACTTCATGGAACAGTTCGGCCCTTGTTTGTCCTGGCCCTGGACCAAGCTGACCGATGTGCCGGAGTTCAACGACGAGCTTGTCGATCTCATCGCGGGCCAATCCGACGAACAATCAGGCCACTACACCATCCGCGAACTGGAGAAGATCCGCGACGATAATCTCGTGGCGATCATGGGAACGCTTGCGCAGCAGAACGAGGGGCAGGGCTGGGGCGCGGGTGCGTTGCAGAAGGACTATGTGGCCAGGCTGAAAGGGGCTGGCGAAGCGCAGAGCTGAAAGACAGGCTCAGCCGTGATGGGACAGGAGAACCGTCACGGCAATGGCGGCGAGTGCAAAAACTGCAATCTTCCAGGCATCGCGTCGCGCGCGCAGGCCTGGAAGCCCGAGCGGACGCCAGAGATGCAGCGCCATCATCGCCAGGATGAGGAGGGATAGTGCCTTGCTCACAGGCGCGGTCTCGATCCGCCCGCGCCGGTCCGCCGGCCATTTCCAAACCTCTGCAAAGTCATGCCCGCCCTGTGCTCGCCGTCTCGTTCAATGGTTGGATGGACCTTTGGTGACGGCTTGCTAATCTGCCGGCTGCAGGGAGGCATCTATGACATCGCAGTATCATGAAACCATGGCCGCGTGGCGCAAAAATCCGGAAGCGTTCTTCGGAGAGGTTGCGAAGGAAATCGACTGGTTTACGCCTTGGACGAAGGTGTTCGACCCCCAAGCCGGCGTTTACGGCCACTGGTTCACCGGCGGAACCTGCAACATGTGCTACAATGCGCTCGACCGCCATGTCGCCGGCGGCCGCGCCGATCAAACCGCGCTGATCTATGACAGCCCGGTCACGTCAACCAAGAAGCACTACACCTATCGCGAGATCCTGGACGAGGTGGTGGCGCTGGCTGCCGTGTTGCGCGCGCAGGGTGTGGAGAAAGGCGACCGCGTCATCATCTACATGCCGATGGTGCCGGAAGCTGGCTTCGCCATGCTGGCCTGTGCGCGGCTCGGCGCTATTCATTCCGTGGTGTTCGGTGGCTTTGCCGCCAAGGAGTTGGCGGCCCGCATCGACGATGCACAACCAAAGGTGATCGTGTCGGCGTCCTGCGGCATCGAGACCACGCGTATCGTCGACTACAAGCCGCTGCTCGACCAGGCGATCGCGTTCTCGTCCGCCAAGCCGCCGGCCTGCATCATCCTGCAGCGGCCACAGAAGCCGTGTTCTCTCGTTGAAGGACGCGACATCGATTATGCGCAAGCAGTTAGTAATGCGCGTGCTGCTGGGACTAAGGTCGACTGTGTGCCGGTGCACGCACCCGATCCACTCTACATCCTTTACACCTCAGGCACGACTGGCAAGCCGAAGGGCGTGGTGCATGACACCGGCGGGCTCATGGTCATGCTGAAATGGACCATGTGGCACGAGTTCGGCGTGAAGCCTGGCGAGGTTTTCTTCTGCTCCTCCGATGTCGGCTGGATCGTCGGACATCATTACATCGTCTATGGCCCGCTTCTGCATGGTGCGACCTCCATCCTTTACGAAGGCAAGCCGGTCGGCACGCCGGATGCCGGCGCGTATTGGCGCGTGATTGCCGAACATGGCGCAGTCGGGCTGTTCACCGCGCCCACAGCGTTTAGAGCCATCAAGAAGGAGGATCCGGAAGGCCTGCTGATCAAGAACTATGATCTCTCCAAGTTCCGCAATCTGTTCCTTGCGGGCGAACGCGGCGATCCGGAAACCATCAAATGGGCGGAAAACAAGCTTGGCGTGCCGGTGGTCGACCATTGGTGGCAGACCGAAAGCGGCTCGCCGATCAGCCACAATCCGGTAGGCTTGGGAATGCTGCCGGTGAAATACGGCTCACCGGGCGTTCCCATGCCCGGCTATGACGTGAAGGTGGTGGATGACAATTGTGACCCTGTGGAAGCTGGAACGCTCGGCAATGTCGTGATCCGTTTGCCCTTGCCGCCTGGTGCCTTGCCCACCCTGTGGCAGGCCGATGGGCGCTTTCGCGAAGCCTACCTGGAAGAGTTCCCTGGCTACTACAAGACGGCCGATGCCGGCATCATCGACGATGACGGCTATATCTTCATCATGTCGCGTACGGACGACATCATCAATGTCGCCGGCCATCGTCTTTCAACCGGCGCAATGGAAGAGGTTGTTGCGGCCCATCCCAATGTCGCGGAATGCGCGGTGATCGGCATTGCCGATCCGTTGAAGGGGCAGGTGCCGCTTGGGCTGGTGGTGCTGAACTCGGGCGTTGATCGTGATGCTTCCGAGGTCGAGCGCGAAGTGGTCCAGCTTGTGCGCGAGCGCATCGGGGCGGTGGCGGCCCTGAAGCAGGTGATCGTGATCAAGCGCCTGCCTAAGACGCGTTCCGGCAAGATTTTGCGCGCCACCATGCAGAAGCTGGCGGATCAACAGGAATGGACCATGCCGGCCACGATCGACGATCCCCTGATCATGGATGAGATCGGCGAGGCGATGTCCCGGCATGGACTTGGCGAGGGTGCTCAAGCCGCGAAAGGTTGATTTCGCAACGCGCTCCAACCATTGTCGGCGGCGGCCCGGGGTGGGCCGCCAAGCTGGAGCAATGGAATGGCACTCGACGGCAAGGTCGCGATCGTAACAGGAGCGGCGACCGGTATCGGCTATGCCATTGCCGAACGGTTCGTGCGCGATCGCGTCAAGGTGGTCGTGGCTGATGTCGATACGGTTGCGGGCGAGAAGGCGGTGGATGATTTTCGCCGGCTGGGTGACGCGACCTTCGTCCGCGCCGATGTTTCCAAGCGGCTCGACATCCACAATCTCTTTGCGGCGACCATCGACACCTATGGCGATGTCGACATCCTCGTGAACAATGCCGGCATCGTGCGCGGCGCCGATTTTCTGGATGTCACGGAAGAGGACTTCGACCGCGTGCTCGCGGTCAATCTCAAGGGGTCGTTTCTGGCTGGTCAAGCCGCCGCACGCTTCATGGTCGACAAGATCAAGAATGGCGGTGCTGCCGGCGTCATCATCAACATGTCGTCGATCAATGCGATCTTCGGTCTGCCGGATCAGGGGCCCTATTCCATCTCGAAGGGCGGTGTGAGCCAACTCACGAAGGTCATGGCTCTTTCGCTTGCACCCTATGGCATCCGCGTCAACGCGATCGGGCCGGGTTCGATTGCCACCGCGATGCTGGATGCTGTCAACAGTGATCCTGACGCTCGGCAGCGCATCCTGTCACGCACGCCTATGGGACGGGTGGGTGAGGCCTCGGAGATTGCTGCTATCGCGGCGTTCCTGGCATCAAACGAAGCGAGCTATATCACGGGCCAGACCATCTATGCGGACGGCGGCCGCTTGCCGCTGAACTATACCGTTTCCGTAAAAAGCTGATCCCTCCTTCAACCTCCTGACAATCCTGACAGAGGGCTGTCAGGAGCCGTGTGGCATGATCATCTTGCCGTTCGAGGGGTAAGCCACCATTTTGCTGGCTACCACCGATTGTTCGGCGCGTAAGGAGGATCAGCATGCGCCGGGCAGACCGTTTATTCCAGATTGTGCAGCATATGCGTGGCAGCCGGCTAGTGACAGCACAGAAGCTGGCGCAGTGGCTCGAAGTGTCCGAACGGACGATCTATCGCGACATCGCCGACCTGCAGTCCACTGGCGTTCCCATCGAAGGTGAAGCCGGTGTCGGCTACATGATGCGCGAGGGTTTCGACCTGCCGCCACTGATGTTCACGCGCGATGAGATCGTGGCGCTGGTGGCGGGTGCTCGCATGGTGCGCGCGTTTGGCGGATCGACCATGGCGCGGGCAGCGGAAGAGGCTTTGGTCAAGATCGGCGCCGTGCTGCCGGAAGCCGAGCGCATGCGCATCGACCGCACCGAAATTCACTCTCCTATGTGGGTCGTGTCTGATGCAGATCGTACGGCGATCGACGTCATCGAACGTGCCGTGGAATCGCATGACGTGCTGACAGTCGATTATCAGGATGAACAGGGCCAGCATTCGCAGCGCGAAGTGCGCGCGCTCGGCCTTTGGTTCTGGGGTCGCGTTTGGACTTTGGCTTGCTGGTGCGAGCTGCGCGGTGATTTCCGCACGTTCCGGATCGACCGCATCAAGATCATCGGCCAGGCTGGGCGTCGTTTCAAACCGGAAAAGGGCAAGCTGCTGAGCGACTTCTACCGTGCGATGGAAAAACGCAAGATCGAGCAGGGCGGTATGGGGCTACGCTACACCGCCTGAGTTGAACCATGCAGACATGAAAAAGGCGGCTCGAGGCCGCCTTTTTTGTTGCGCTCCGATCGGCGCTTATTCTTCGTCTTCGTCCTGGTTGCGGTTCTTCAGCGACGACAGCTTCGCGAAGACTGCGTTTGCATCGAGTTCGCGATCTTCCTCGTTCTGCTCCTGGTTGACCTCGAGCCGTTCGGTCATCGAAGCCGGCAGCAGCGTTTCGCCGGTCGACGGCGCAGCCGGCTTGTCGCGCGAGGCGCGGCTGACTTCGAGGTCGAGATCGATCTGCGAGCACAGACCCAGCGTGACCGGATCCATCGGCGTCAGGTTTGCGGCATTCCAGTGCTTGCGGTCACGGATCTGCTCGATGGTCGCCTTGGTGGTGCCGACGAGGCGCGAAACCTGGGCGTCCTTCAGTTCTGGATGGTTGCGCACCAGCCAGAGAATGGCATTCGGACGATCCTGGCGCTTCGACAAAGGCGTGTAGCGCGGGCCCTTGCGCTTGGTTTCCGGCACGCGAACCTTGGGCTCCGACAGCTTGAGGCGATGGTTCTGGTCAGCTTCGGCCTTGGCGATCTCGTCGCGGGTCAGCTGGCCGCTGATCATCGGGTCCATGCCCTTGATGCCCTGCGCGGCCTCGCCATCGGCAATTGCCTTCACTTCGAGCGGATGTAGCGAGCAGAACTGCGCGATCTGGTCGAAGGACAGAGCAGTGTTGTCGACGAGCCAAACGGCGGTCGCCTTCGGCATCAGGAGGGTATTGGCCATAAGGTGCATCCTCTCGTTCGCCCGCGCTTCTCTCGCGGGCGGTGGTTTAAGCCACCGGATTTGGGAAATCGCGTTCAATATAGCGAAGCCGGAGCAAAGTCGCAACGGAAATGGCTGTCGGCCGAATGACAAGCCTGTGCGATAAAGCTGGACAGGTCCTTCGAACATCGTTCATGCTGACCATCTGCCAGGAGGAGTTCACATGGCCAAGGGTCAAGTTCGCAGCAACAAGGAAGTCCGCAAACCCAAGAAGGAAAAGGTCGTCACAAAGCCGTCTGCGCCGATTTTGGGTTCGCAGAGCAAGGATGCCGGCAAGCCGGCATCCAAGTCCAAGTAAAACCGATTGTTCTGGCGCGGGATCAGTCGCGCGCCAGAACCCGGTCGGCCCCGCCGAAACGACCGCTCGCCGTTTGCCCCTGATGCCAATAGGGGTAGAGCACTGGCGGGCGGCTGACCTCGTCCAAGCGACGCAGGTCTTCATCGCTTAGCTTCAGGGATGCGGCCGCGATATTGTCGGCGAACTGCTCCTGGTTGCGGGCGCCGACCACCAGGGTCGTCACGGCCGGCCGGGTAAGAAGCCAGGCAAGTGCGACCTGCGCGGCCGAAACATTGTGTTCCTGCCCAATCGTCTTCAACACATCGACGATGCGCCACAGCCTGTCGGCATCGCGGATCGGCGGCTCGCTCCAGCCTGCCAACTGCCGTGCGCTTTCGGTGTCGCGGCTATATTTGCCCGATAGCAGACCTCCGGCGATGGGGCTCCACACCATGATGCCCAGGCCTTGATCGACGGAGATCGGCAGAAGCTCGTATTCGGCTTCACGCGCTTCCACCGTGTAGTGGATCTGCTGCGTGATGAAGCGCGGATGGCCTTCGCGCTCGGAAATGCCCAGCGCCTTCATGATGTGCCAGCCGGAATAGTTGGAACAGCCGATATAGCGGATCTTGCCCTGCTCGACCAAGGTGTCGAGCGCGGCCAGCGTTTCCTCCAGCGGCGTCAGGCCGTCCCACTGATGCAGGAAGTAGATGTCGATAACATCGGTCTTCAGCCGCTTCAGGCTTTTCTCGCATTCGCGAATGATGTGGTAGCGCGACAGGCCTTCTTCGTTGGGGCCTTCGCCCGTACGGAAGCGCACCTTGGTGGAAATCAGCACATCGTTCTTGCGCTTGCCGCCGAGCGCTTCGCCGACAATCTCCTCGGACTGGCCGGCCGAATAGATGTTGGCGGTGTCGATCAGGTTGATGCCGGCATCCAGGCACTGGTCGATCTGGCGCCGGGCTTCATCGAGGCCAGTGCTGCCGACCTTGGCAAAATTGCCGCTGCCGCCGAAGGTCATCGTGCCCATGGTTAGGGTCGAGATCTTCAGGCCGGAACGGCCGAGTAGGCGATAATCCATTGGTGTCTCCTTGTGCTCCGATGCCTAACTACGCAACATCGAGAATGATCTTGCCGATATGGCTGCCTTCTTCCATCCGCTCATGCGCGCGCCAGGCCTCGCTGAGCGGAAAGACCTGGTCCATCACCGGTGCGACCTGCCGTGAGCCAAGCAGCGGCCAGACATGGGCTTCCAGCGCACCTGCGACGGCTGCCTTGAACTCGACTGTGCGGGGCCGCAGGGTCGAGCCGGTATGTGTCAGCCGCTTCATCATCAGCTTGGCGACGTTGATCTGGACCTTGGCGCCTTGCAGCACGGCGATCTGCACGATGCGCCCATCGACCGCTGCCGCATCGTAGTTGCGGCCGACATAATCGCCGCCGACCATATCGAGGATGAGATCGACGCCGTTCCCACCCGTAAACGCATTTACGGCTTCGACGAAGTCTTCGTCGCGGTAGTTGATCGCGCGATCGGCACCAAGCTTTTCGCAGGCGGCGCATTTCTCAGCCGAACCTGCCGTCGTGATCACCTTGGCACCGAATGCCTTGGCGAGTTGGATGGCGGTGGTGCCAATGCCGGACGTCCCTCCATGCACCAGAAATGTCTCACCCGCCTGCAAGCCACCGCGTTCGAAGACGTTGTGCCAGACGGTGAAAAAGGTTTCCGGCACCGCCGCGCCTTCGATGAAGGTGAAGCCGTCGGGAAGCGGCAGAACATTGGAGCCGTGGACGCGGCAATATTCGGCATAGCCGCCGCCTGGCGTCAGCGCGACGACTGCATCGCCCACCCGCCAGCGCGGCGTGTCGGGACCAAGGGCTGCGATTTCGCCGGAAACTTCAAGGCCTGGTAGATCGGACGCATCCTTCGGTGCGGGATAGGTGCCTTGTCGTTGCGCCACATCCGGCCGATTGACGCCAGCAGCGCGAACGCGGATCAGGACTTCGCCGGGACGAAGTTCGGGGAGAGGACGCTGTTCGGGCTTGAGCACCGATGGCTCGCCGGGTTCGGTGATGGCAATTGCCGTCATGACCTCAGGCAAATCCGTTTGCGTCGCCGTGTCGTCCATCTTGTTTCTCCAAGCTTGGGTCTTGCCGGTTGTCTTTCTTGTGTTCCGATTATCTATCCCTGGAACAAGCGGGGGCAATCGGAGGAACCCATGAGCATCTTCGACGACGAACCGACAAAGCGCGCCAAGACCCACGAGATCGGACAAGATCTCAGTCTCTTGTCGATAGGCGAGTTGAACGAACGCATCGGCACGCTGAAGGCTGAAATTAAACGGTTGCAGACCACGATCGACGCAAAGGGCGAAACGAAATCTGCCGCCGAGGCGCTTTTCCGCCGCAGTTAGGCGCGACCTGTCGCTTTCGCTCAAACCGAATCGCATAAGCGATGTCTGATAAGCGGTGCCGACGGTTCTCTGATGCTTGCTACTTACCGCCCGATCTTTTCGCTGCTGCGCGGAACAGCCTTTCTCCTGGCTGCGTCCGGTCTGCATAACCTCCTGTTGCCTTTGCGCGGGCAGGCGGAAGGGTTTTCGACCTTCGCGCTGGGTCTTCTCGGCACGGCCTGGGCAGGAGGCTTTGTTACCGGCTGCATCTTTGCGCCGCGCCTCGTGCGTCGCGTCGGCCATGTGCGTGCCTTCGGGACCTTTGCGGCTTCGGCTGCGATCATCGTTCTGTTTACCGGCCTGTTTATCAACGAGGCCGCCTGGATTCTGTCGCGAGTCTGCACCGGCTTCGTCATGGCCGGCGCCTTCATGGTCGTTGAAAGCTGGCTGAACGAGAAGGCGACGAACGAGAATCGCGGCACGGTGTTCGGCCTTTACATGATGGTAACCTACGCTTCGATCATGGCGGGGCAGATGGCGGTGGCGGCCTTCGATGTCCGGCAGAGCTCGCTGTTCATGGTGTCGGGCATCCTGTTCTGCTGCTCGCTGATCCCGACAGCGATTTCCACGGCCGTAACGCCGCGCCCGTTGCAGGAAGTCTCGCTCGATCTGCGTGGGCTTTTCGCGAACTCCCCGGTTTCGTTCATGGCCTGCCTCCTGATCGGCGTCGCCAACGGCGCCTGGGGAACGCTGGGGCCGGTTTATGGCGCACGGATCGGGATCTCCACGGCACAGATCGCTCTGATGATGAGCCTTGTGGTGATCGCCGGTGCTGCGATGCAGATGCCGGCAGGACGGCTGTCGGACAAAACCGACCGCCGCTATATCCTGGCGGGCGCCGGCTTTCTGGCCGCACTCATTGGCGTACTTGCCTTTTCCGTCGAGGCGCGATCCGGCAGTGTGGTGATCGCCTTGGCCGCTTGTTACGGAGCGATGGCCTATATTCTTTATTCCCTGGCCGTAGCGCATGCTAACGACCACGCAGACTCCAGCAACTTCGTGAAAATTTCCGGCGGGCTGCTGCTGCTTTATGGTTTCGGTACGATGATCGGGCCGCTGCTTGGCTCGTTTCTGATGGCGCGCCTGCGCCCGGAAGCTTTGTTTCTGGCCACCGCGCTGCCTCACTTCCTGCTTGGCTGTTACACGCTGGTCCGTGTCTCGCAACGCGCGGCTGTGCCGCCCGAAAACAAGGAAGCGTTCAATGCCTTGCCGGCCGAACGCGCCGTCACGCCCCAGGCCGGTTTGCTTGATCCGCGTGGGCCGGACGACCCGGAACCAGAGCCGGAGCCGGAGACATCGGACAGCACGGTATCGGACGTTGAAAACGAGCGGGAACTCGTGTCTTCTGCCTGAATGGCGGACAGTGATCCATTCCTTGCCGTTGCCGATCCCAATCGGCGCCGGTTGCTCGAAGATCTACGACGCGGACCCAAGACAGTTGGTCAGCTAGCGGCGGGTCTCACCGTTTCGCGGCCCGCAGTGTCGCAGCATCTTAGGGTCCTGCTGGATGCGGGGCTGGCAACGGTCAAGGCAGAGGGTACCAAGCGCATCTATGCCGCCGGCGGTCCGGGCTTTCTCAAGCTCAATCTTTGGGTGGATCAGTTCTGGGAACTTGAAGATTAGTTGAAACGAAAACCGCGCCACCCGGAGGGCAGCGCGGAGCGTTGAAGACGTCTGCTTCGTTCGGCCCTAAGGGCCATTGCGCACGATCAATGGGTCGTGTGCGCCACCTTGAGTTTCGTGATCTCATCCTTCAGCGCGAGCTTGCGCCGCTTCAACGTCAGAACTTGGAGGTCGTCAACTGAGGGGCTTGCCTGCGCCTGATCGATCTCGCGCTCGAGATCGCCATGCTTGCGTTCCAACACCTCAAGATGGGAAGTCAAAGACATCAACTAGTCTCCCTTCTGGTTCCTCTGAACCATCCAGGCCCGTTCCACCGCGGAACAGGCTCCGTGACAGCTCGATGACAGTTTGCCACCAAAGAACCGGGATGTCGAACGTCAGATTCTCACGATGCTGAATGTGATCGGAATCTTTTTCTAAAAAGCCGAGCGATGCCGGATGAGCCCGGTCTATTTGCTTGTGTCCGTCCCTTAGTTCTTGAGGGAGACGGATTTTATCCGCAGTTGAGGTATGCTATGCGCGAGCAAGCAGCCGGGTAGTGGCTTGAGCCATGTTCGCCCGCGTATGGATATCGGAGTTGTTTCTTTATGCCCGATCAGGATCAGGCCGAAAACCGCCTGGAATATGCCCGCATAAAGCAGGAACACGCTGATTTCGACGCGGCCATCAATGCCATGATGGCCACCGGATGCGATCCGCTTCAGATCCAGCGCATGAAAAAGAAGAAGCTTGCGCTGAAGGATCGCCTGTCTCAGGCCAACGACAAGATCATCCCCGATATCATCGCCTGATTTCAGGCGAACAGGAACAGGACGCCACATGGACGGGAAGCCCGCCGATGTCGCTGTTATCATGGGAAGCCAGTCCGACTGGGCGACCATGAAGCACGCAGCTGAAACGCTGGATCAACTCGGCATCTCGCATGATGACCGGATCGTGTCGGCACATCGCACGCCCGATCGCCTTGTTGCGTTCGCTCACGGCGCGAAAGCAGCCGGCTTCAAGGTCGTGATCGCCGGGGCAGGGGGCGCTGCGCATCTTCCGGGCATGACGGCGGCCATGACACCCTTGCCGGTGTTCGGCGTACCGGTGGAATCTAAGGCTTTGTCAGGGCAGGACTCGCTTTTATCGATCGTGCAGATGCCGGCCGGCATCCCTGTCGGCACGTTGGCGATCGGCCGTGCGGGAGCGGTGAACGCAGCATTGCTGGCTGCGGCCGTTCTCGCCCTGACCGATCCGGCTCTGGCTGAACGGCTGGATGCCTATCGCGCCGAACAGACCGCGAAAGTGGCCGCAGCACCTTCGGATGACGCATGAGCGCGCTGCCGGCCGGATCAACCATCGGCATCGTCGGCGGCGGGCAGCTTGGCCGCATGCTGGCCATGGCTGCCGCACGGCTATCCTACAAAACGATCATTCTTGAGCCCGCTGAGGATTGTCCGGCTGCGCAAGTCGCCAACCGGCAGATCGTGGCGGCCTATGACGATCCCGCGGCCTTGGACGAGCTCGCACAGGCTTCTGACGTCGTCACCTACGAGTTCGAGAACGTGCCCTTGCCAGCGGGTGAGCGGCTGGTTGCCCATGGTTTGCTGTTTCCGCCAGCGCGCGCCTTGGAAGTGGCTCAAGATCGTTTGACGGAAAAGCAGTTTCTGAATGGCATAGGCATCGAAACGGCTGACTTCGTGGCCGTCGACGACGATGCTGGGCTAGGCGCAGCGATCCAGCAATTCGGCGGCCGTGGCATCCTCAAGACGCGGCGGCTAGGTTATGACGGCAAGGGGCAACGGGTGTTCCGCGATGCGCGAGACGCGGACACGGCTGGCGCCTGTGCAGAGATGGGCAGCGTTCCGCTGATCCTGGAAGCGCTGGTGCCCTTCGAGCGGGAAATCTCGGTCATTGCCGGGCGCGGGCAGGACGGCACAATCGTCGCCTTCGATCCGGCCGAGAATATCCACCGCGAGGGCATTCTAAGAACGTCGACGGTGCCGGCCCATGTGTCAACCGAGGTGGTTGAGACCGCAAAGGCCGTCGCAGGCCGCATCCTCGAAGCGCTCGATTATGTCGGCGTCATCGGCGTCGAGTTCTTTGCGCTCGCCGATGGCACGCTCAAGGTCAACGAGATCGCGCCACGCGTGCACAACTCCGGTCATTGGACGGAAGCTGCCTGCGTCCTGTCCCAGTTTGAGCTGCATATTCGTGCCATCGCCGGGCAGGCGCTGGGATCGACTGCCCGCCACTCCGATTGCTTGATGGAGAACCTGATCGGCGACGACGTGCTGAGGGTGCCGGACTTGTTGGCTGAGCCAGATACGTTGGTGCATCTTTACGGCAAGACCGAGTCCCGGCCCGGCCGTAAGATGGGGCATGCGACCAGGCTCAAACGCAACTAAGCATCAGTCGCGCGGCACGGGGCAGCTCAGATCGCCTTCTTCGCACTGCAGAGTGCCTTCCAGCGTTTCGATGCGCTGATTGGTCATGTCCGTCAGGCACTGGTTGATCAGCGTTGCATACAAAGTGCCACCGCCTGCCTGAGCGTTGGAGAACTCGCATTCCGCATCGCGGAAGCTGATCCAGGCGCGCTGCGCCTTGGTCAGGCTGGTCTTGACCTCAGGCAGATCCGCAAGGCGGCTTGTCACCTTGCCATAGGTCTCGTTGAGCTTGCGATCGGCTTCTTCGTAAGCCTTCGCCGCGCATTCCGTCATTTCCGCCTGGGTCGGTGCTTCATTGCAATCCTGCGCTGTGGCAGTGCCTGTTACGCCTGCTATCATCAGGAACGCCAGGATCGGCAGTGTGGCTCCAAGCTTCAACATCGCATTTCCTTTAGCTCATCTGGAGGTGCAATGGGGTTCCTCATCCACAAGGTCAAGTGGCGGTTGACACGTCGGGGAAGCCTCGGCTAAGGACACCTCACAGTTTCGGCGCGTCTTCGGGCGCGTCTTTCATTTCGGCCTCAAGGCCGCATCTGACGGATTGAATCGATGAAGATCAAGAACTCGCTTAAGGCTCTCAAGGCCCGTCACCGCGACAACCAGCTGGTCCGTCGCAAGGGTCGTATCTACATCATCAACAAGACGGCGCCGCGTTACAAGGCTCGTCAGGGTTGATGTCGAGCTGGCTTTTGGCCGGCTCACATAGATATCAGTTTGACGTTCCGCATGCTGCCGCTAAGGTTGGCATCATGCGGAACGTTTTCGTTTGTCTTGCGCTTGGCGCATCTGTTTTCACGCTCTCGCCTGCCGTTGCGCAGACGGTCAGCGCGCGCCATGTTCTGGAGCCTTCCGCGCGCGAAGCGGAGCGGCAGAAGAAAGCCCTGGATGAGCTGTTCGATTCGCTGAAACGGCAGCGCAATCAGGTCGAGGCCGAGCGAACTGCTGCGCGCATCGGCGCAGCTTTTGGACAATCCGGCAGCGCCAGCATCGATTTGATGATGGGCTGGGCCGCCAAGGCTCTGACCGACAAGAAGTTCGACCTTGCGCTCGATTACCTCGATCAAGTCATCGCTTTGAAGCCAGGCTATGCGGAAGCCTATAATCGCCGCGCGACCGTTCACTTCGCCATGCAGAACTATTCCAAGTCGATGGCGGACATCGAACGGACCATCACGCTTGAACCGCGCCACTTCGGTGCCTTAAGCGGACTAGCGCAGATCATGGACAATACGGGACGCGAAGAGCTCGCTTTGCGAGCCTATGAGCGTGTTCTGGATGTTTATCCCGCCCTGCGCAGCGCGCAGGACGAGGTCGGCCGCCTCGCCGACAAACTAGCCGGCGACGGCGCTTAACGCTTTTTAGACGGCTGAGTGAGCTTCCGCGGTCAGAGACCGCGCAGCCCGTCGGAGCCGATATAGGCAATGCGCAGCATGTTGGTCGCACCCGGCGTCCTAAGCGGCACACCGGCGGTGACGATCACCCGATCCCCCGGCGATCCAAACGCTTCCGAATGCGCGATCCGGCATGCGCGGTTCACCATGTCGTCGAGATCGGCGGCATCCGGCGTTACGACGCAATGCGTGCCCCAGACCAGCGACAAGCGGCGGGCTGTTTCCACCACTGGCGACAAGGCGATAATCGGTACCTGCGGACGCTCACGGGCCGCACGCAGACCGGTGGTGCCCGATGCGGTGTAGGTTACGATCGCGGCCAGCTTCAGCGTTTCGGCGATCTGGCGCGATGCCAGCGAAATGGCGTCGGCACCGGTGGCTTCTGGTTCCGAACGCTGGGCGTTGATGATGCCGGAGTAGGTCGGATCACGCTCCACCCGCTCGGCAATCTTGTTCATCATGCTGACCGCCTCGACGGGGTATTTGCCCGCTGCCGATTCGGCCGAAAGCATGATCGCGTCCGCCCCTTCAAACACCGCGATTGAGACATCAGACACTTCGGCGCGCGTTGGCACCGGTGCTTCGATCATCGACTCCAGCATCTGGGTGGCAACCACCACCGGCTTGCCGGCTCGGCGTGCCGCACGCGTAATCTGCTTCTGGATGCCGGGCACAGCTTCGATCGGCATTTCCACGCCAAGATCGCCGCGCGCCACCATCAAGGCGTCGGACAGTTCGATGATCTCGGCCAGCCGCGTAACAGCCTGCGGCTTCTCGATCTTGGACATGAGAAGCGCGCGGCCGCGTGCCACCTTGCGCGCTTCGGCAAGATCTTCCGGACGCTGGATGAAGGACAGCGCGATCCAGTCGACGCCGGTTGCCAACACGGCATCGAGGTCGAGCCGGTCTTTCTCGGTCAGCGCACCTACCGGCAGGTCGGTATCGGGCAGGCTGACGCCCTTCTTGTCGGAAATCTTGGTGCCGGCCACCACGCGGCAGATGATGCGCTTGCCATCGGCCTCTTCCGCCAAGAGCTGGAGCTTGCCGTCATCGATCAGAAGGCGGTGACCAGCCTGCACGGATGCGAGGATCTCGGGATGCGGCAGATGCACACGCATGGCATCGCCCGGCGTCGGATCATCGTCGAGCGTAAAGGTCTGGCCGACTTCCAGCGCAACCGACTTGTCGGCGAACTTGCCGACGCGCAGCTTGGGGCCCTGGAGGTCGGCAAGAATGCCGATTGGGCGGCCGACATCCTTTTCAACCGAACGGATGCGGCGCACCAGTTCCTGCATCGAGGGATGATCGGTATGGCTCATATTGATGCGGAAGACGTCGGCTCCCGCTTCAAAGAGCTTGCGG
Organism: Tianweitania sp.; assembly: GCF_032053605.1. Taxonomy (NCBI): domain Bacteria; kingdom Pseudomonadati; phylum Pseudomonadota; class Alphaproteobacteria; order Hyphomicrobiales; family Phyllobacteriaceae; genus Tianweitania; species Tianweitania sp. The sequence goes on along the minus strand of NZ_DAMBUH010000021.1, from coordinate 31,192 downwards.
ATCATGGCTTCGTCTGACGAAGCGGGTCCGAGCGTTGCGAGAATCTTGACTTTGCGGCTGCGTCTCATGGCGTACCTGTTCCGGTGACGGCGTTGGCGCCGTCGGCTCCCGGCTCATCGGTCAACTGAACCATCCAGCTTCCCTGATCACCGGTGTCATATTCTTGAAAGCCGGAGCGCTGGAAACCGCGAGCGAAGCAGTCGTTAACGCCGGCTATTTTGAACTCTCGTTCGGCCACACACATATTGATCTGGCCGTCCCAGCGTCCTCCACGCTCGGCATCCTCCGCATAAAGATAGTAGTAACGCGACGAGAGCGGACCCTCGATCAGCGTCTTGCAGGTCGATCCCTCCACATGCCACCAGCCTTCCGTAACCCAGCCGGCATTGGCACGATAACCGATCGCCACGCCGACCAGATTCTGCGTGGCATTGCAGACCCTGAAATCCGCCTTGGCCGCCTGCGTTCCCGCAGCCAAGGCCAGCGGTGAAAGCAGGATCATGGCCAGGCTGACGCGCAGACCGCGCGGCAAAGACCCCAGCGCCGACAGCAACGATGCGAAGCGCCTCAGCGTCAATTTTCCAGCCCCAGCCAAATCGTCGTGGTTCACGTTCCTTTTCGAAGAAGTCGGCGCATGTGTCAACGAAAGGAAGCCCTCGATCTAATCGCTTGAATCGCTTCTCACTGGAAGTTCGGTGGATTGGGCTGCAACAATGTCGAAACCACGGCATTGCTCCGAGCAAGCTGGCATGGGATGCAGGCTGTTCCATCCCTCTGCTTTGGCCACATGATGACCGATCCGGATTTCCAGCCTTTTGAAGTGATCGACGGTGATTGGAGCAGGGGGCTGCTGCTTGTGGCAGATCATGCCGGGCGAAAGCTCCCTTCGCGCTACAATAGCCTCGGCTTGCCACCTTCGGAGTTCGAGCGCCATATTGCCTATGACATCGGGGTGGAAGCCACCACGCGCGGTTTGGCGAAAGCCATGGGCGTGCCCGCGGTGCTGTGCCACTTTTCCCGCCTGCTGATCGATCCCAATCGCGGTGACGACGATCCGACGCTGATCCGCCAGCTTTATGATGGCACCGTCATTTCCGGTAATTACCCGATGAGCGCTGATGAGCGCGAATCACGGCTGAACAGCTTTTATCGCCCCTATCACCAGGCAGTGGCTGAGGCCGTAGGACGCGTTACGCAGACCAGAGGCCAGGCACCGTTCATCTTTTCCGTTCATTCGTTCACGCCGATAATGCAGGGTATCGTGCGTCCGTGGCATGTCGGGGTCCTGTGGGACATGGATCACCGCGTGGCCTGGCCGCTGATCGAGATGCTGGCCGTCGACCCTGCTTTGCGTGTCGGCGACAACGAGCCTTACGACGGCGCCTTGCGCGGTGACACGATGTACAGCCATGCGATTACCCAAGGCTTTGCGCATGCGCTGATCGAAATCCGCCAGGATCTCATTGCCGATCAAGAGGGTGTCGATGGCTGGGTGGAGCGGCTCGTGCCGATCCTTGACGCGATCAATGCCCGCCCCGATATCCATGACGTCCAGCATTTCGGTTCCCGCACCGGGCCAGTGGATCATCGGAAAGGTTGATTATGACACCTGATTTGTCACCAGAGCAGCAGCGCGACTTTGAAGCGGCTGCATTCCGCCGTTTGCTTGCGCATTTATCTGATCGTAGCGACGTGCAGAATATCGACATGATGAATCTTGCGGGCTTTTGCCGCAACTGCCTCGCTAACTGGTATCGTGATGCCGCCGAGGGCGCGGGGCAGGTGCTGTCGAAGGATGAGGCGCGCGAAATCGTTTATGGCATGCCTTACGCAGACTGGCAGGCGCGGAACCAGACCGAAGCCTCGCCTCAGCAGAAAGCCGCTTTCGAGGCTGCACGTCCGCACGATCATTGATGGGCTGGTTTCCCTTGCCTGGCCGAACGGGGTTGACCCATTCGCCCGGCTTTGGCATCGAACCGCCCCGCGACTGACGGTAACGCCTCCGAGTCGCTTCCCGAATTTCTGGAGATCAGCATGGCCGATGAAGTCACCGATTCCTCGCAAACCGTAGCGGCTGGCCAGCTGCGCGCGTTCATCGAGCGCATCGAGCGCCTCGAAGAGGAAAAAAAGACCATTTCGGACGACATCAAGGATGTCTATGCGGAGTGCAAGGGTACGGGGTTCGACACGAAGGCAGTGCGACAGATCATACGCCTGCGTAAGCAGGATCAGGCTGAGCGAGAAGAAGCCGAGGCGCTGCTTGATCTTTATATGAATGCACTTGGGATGGCCTAGCTTTCGCTGCCTAAGAGTTCTTCAGCCCCGCAGGCTCAAGCCTCGCGGGGCTTCTTGTTTTCATGCGTTGGCTTCGTCGGAGCATAAAAAGCTCACGGCGCGGCGGAAGCCGTTTCAGGATTGGTAACCATGTTCAGGCACATCTGCCGGCATGGCTCAAATCATGTCCTTTCCTCTTTATCGCCGTGAGGCACTCGTGCGCGAGATTGCCGATCGCCTGCAAACACTTCATGGCCCGCATGCCAATGCTTATTGGCGTGAAAGGGTGGCAATGGTCGCTGCCGTGCTTAGGGAAGCGGGGGTCGGCCAGGACAAGGTTCGTGCGGAAATTCTGGGCCTCCAAGACGCAGTTCAGATCCGTATCCGCGGCGAGGCGGCTTCATATTACGGCGAATAGCGATAGCGCTGGTCGTTTCAGGCGAATGGCACAGGGTGCGGATATTGGCGGCTGCACCATTCGCAAGAAATCAGGCTTGTCGGGCTGAAAGTCGCTTGAAGAGAAGCAGGCTGGGCCACCGACGGATGCGTGCTTCGCACATCGTGTCGATCACCCGGCCCAGACCTGTGCAGGTCATCACAGCAGCGTCTTGCGCTACTCGGCTAATGCTTCTTTCCGCTTCCTCAGCACCGCTGGCGACAGCATCGCGATCAGCATCAATGCGACCACGCCCAGCAACACAGCGCTGATCGGACGCGTCAGGAAAACGGATGGATCACCGTCCGACAGTTGCATGGCGCGCCGGAAGTTTTCTTCCAACTGCGGGCCGAGCACGAGGCCGAGAAGAAGCGGGGCGGGTTCGACGCCGACCTTGATGAAGAAGTAGCCGAGCACCGCGCATCCCAGCATGAGCCAGACGTTGAAGGCACTGTTGGAGATGCCGTAGGTGCCGATGCAGCAAAACAGGACGATCGCCGGGAACAACAGGCGATAGGGGATTTTCAGCATCGATACCCAAAGGCCGACCAGCGGCAGGTTGATGACGAGAAGCATCAGGTTGCCGGTCCACATGCTGGCGATGACACCCCAAACGAGTTCCGGCTGCTCGGTCATGACCTGTGGACCGGGCTGGATGCCCTGCATCATCAGCGCACCGATCATCAATGCCATCAACGCATTGGCGGGGATGCCGAGCGTCAGCAGCGGAATGAAGCTGGTTTGCGCACCGGCATTGTTGGCTGCTTCCGGTCCGGCCACACCCTCGATCGCGCCCTTGCCGAAGCGCGAAGGATCCTTCGCCAGCTTCTTTTCGAGCGCGTAAGAGCTGAAGGGAGGCAAAGCGGCACCACCGCCCGGCAGAACGCCGAGAGCCGAGCCGAGGAAGGTGCCCCGAACCATGGCCGGGAAAGCTGCCTTCAGGTCTGCTCTTGAGGGGATGAGGTCGTGCAGCTTCTGGCTGACCACGCGCTGCACGCTTGGCCGCTCCAGATTGGCGATGATCTCGGCCAGACCGAACATGCCCATCGCAACCGGAACGAAGTCGAGCCCGTCGGCCAGCGAGGGAACGCCGAAGGTCATTCGCGCGGCACCGGAATTCACGTCGATGCCGATGACGCCAAGCAGCAGTCCGAGAAAGACCATGGCAAGCGACTTCATCACCGACCCGTGGGCCAGAACAACGGCCGCGATCAGCCCGAGAACCAGGAGGCTGAAATATTCGACGGCCGTAAACCGCATCGCGAGATCGGCCAGCGGCAGGCTGAGCACGGCGATAATGATGGTGGCCACGGTGCCAGCGAAAAACGATGATATGGCAGCGATCGCCAGCGCGGGACCGGCGCGGCCCTGCTTGGCCATTTCGTGACCGTCGAGACAGGTTACCACTGACGAGGTTTCGCCCGGCACGTTGACGAGAATGGCGGTCGTGGAGCCGCCATACTGTGCACCGTAAAAGATGCCGGCCAGCATGATCAGCGAGGACGCAGGCTCGAGGCCGAAGGTGAACGGCAGCAGCAGGGCGATGGTGGGGATCGGGCCGATGCCCGGCAAAACGCCGATGGCCGTGCCGATTACGACGCCGATCAGGCAGTAGAGCAGGTTGTTGAATTGCAGGGCCGTCGACAGGCCGAGCAGGAGATTGTCGAACAATTCCATGACAGACTACCAGGGCCAAAGCGGCACCGGCAGGGCCAGTACCTTGATGAAGAGAAGGATCGCCGCCGCGCTCATGAACAGCGCAAACACGATCACCTCGAAGAACCTGCTTTCTCGGCTCGCCCATGCTGCGACGATGATGGTGGCAAGCGAAGCAAGGCCCAGACCAAGCCCCTCCACCACCAGCGCGAACAAAGCGACCGCGATCCCGATCAGCGTGATCGGGCGCCACTGCATCGGTTCGATGCCCGCATGCGATCGCGTCAGACCCTTGACCGTGAAGAACAGGCCAAAGGCCAGAAGGATCAGCGCGATGGCCCAGGGGAAATATCCTGGGCCCATTTCAGCGGCCGTTCCGATGGGGAGGTTCCATGTCGCGGCGAAGGTGCCGGCCGCGACAAGAACCAGGAAGGCGCCGAAACCAAGATCGGGCCCGCCTAAGCGCAGGTTTGTCAAAGGCTGAGGCCTCAGTTCGGCTTGATACCCGAGGCGGTCACGATGCCACCCCAGTTCTTGATGTTGGTATCGAGCCAAGCTTTGACATCATCCGGCGCGCCGGGACGGACCATACCGCCTTGTTCCGCGATCTTTTCCTGGATTTCCGGCATGGCCAGGATCTTGTTCAAATCGGAGTTCAAGCGTGCGACGGTTTCAGGCGGCGTGTTGCCGGTCGTGAGAAGACCCTGCCACGTGCCGGCGTCGTCCAGCGGCAGCTTGGCTTCCTTGAAGGTCTCGACCTCCGGCAGCGCCTGCATGCGCTTTTCACCGGTGACCGCGATGCCCGCCAACTGCTTGTTGTTGACGAAAGGAAGCGTCGCAGTCGAGCCGTTGATGATGACGTTGCTTTCGCCGGACACGACCGCGCGGGACGCTGCTGCACCGCCCTTGTAGGGCACGTTCTTCCATTCGATGCCGAGATCGCGGGCAAGGGCGACGGCGGTGATGTGGTTGAGCGCGCCGACACCGGAATTGGCGACGGCCAGCTTACCGGGATTGGCCTTCGCGTAGGCGACGAGTTCAGGCACCGTTTTTGCAGGCACCGAAGGGTTCACCGCCAGCACGTAAGGGCCGAACATGACCATGCCTACGGGGGCAAGGTCCTTTTGCACGTCATAGGTCAGGTCGGTGAAGAGGCTCGGTGCCACCGCCAGGGAACCGATGTCCATGAGCAGGAGCGTGTGGCCGTCCGGCTTGGCCTTGGCGACGGAATCCGCACCGATATTGCCGGCAGCGCCTGGCTTGTTCTCGACAACCACAGGCTGACCGATGGCTTCAGAAAGCTTCGGGCTGATCAGGCGCGCCAGGATGTCGGACGTGCCTCCGGGAGCGAAAGGCACCACGATACGGACGGGCCGTTCGAATTCCTGTGCCCGGACAACAGATGGAACGGATACAGCAGCGAGCGCAGCAACGGCGGCGATCGCCTTCATCAGACGAAAGTTCATTGGGGTCTCCTCCACAAGACGGAAAGGTTGCGCCCTCCGCGCAATGTCTTTCCGGCGCGTACCCTCACGCGCTTGGTAAGCAACTTAAGGATATTTCTTCCTGTAGCGAGTTGTTTTCTGGATGGATCAATGCAAATTCAGCATCGATGTTCGAGCTGTCCCAACTCTGCTGCTTCGTGGCTGTTGCCGAAGAACTTCACTTCGGGCGCGCGGCGGAGCGTTTAAACCTGACGCAGCCGCCGCTCAGCCGGCAGATCCAGGCGCTGGAAGCGAGCCTTGGTGTTAAGCTTTTCGATCGCACAAGCCGGTCGGTTCGGTTGACGCGGACGGGGCAGAGTTTTCTATCCGAGGCGCGCGATTTGCTTAGGCAGGCTGAAGGGGCGGCACTCGCTGCCCGCCGTACGGCCTGCGGGGATGCCGGCACGTTGACGCTCGGCTTTACCGCGGCATCCGGCTACGAGTTCCTGCCGCGCTTGATCCAGCGCTTTCGCGCCGAAGCGCCGGATATCGATCTGATCCTGAAGGAGATGGTGTCGGCACAGCAGATCGACTCGCTGGTTGCTGGGCGCATCGATGTCGGTCTCGTCCGGCCCGGCTTCAATCGGCGCGAATTCGGATCGATCTGCATCGTCAGGGAAGCGCTGCTGCTCGCGGTTCCCGTGGGCCATCCGCTTGCCAGCGCCCCGGAGATCAGCATCCAGGATCTGGATGGTCAGCCCTTCGTGACCTATTCGCCCTACGAGGCCCGTTATTTCTATGATCTTGTTGCGGCGGTGTTCGCCAAGGCAGGCATCAACCCATTTTATGTCCAGCATATCAGCCAGATCCACTCGATCATGGGCTTGGTGAAGGCGGGGATCGGTCTCGCGCTTGTGCCTCAAGCGGCCGCAAACCTTCGCTTCGAAGGCGTCACGCTGCTTCCCGTTCCCATTGACCCACCCAGGCCCGTGGAACTGCATGCCATCTGGCGGGCGTCAAACACGGACATGGCGCTGGAAACACTGCGGCGAACGTTGAAGCAGATGAACGGCTGAGCCCTGCCAAGAAGCGGTCAGCTTATGCGAGGCTTCTCATGTCGCTTCGAAGGAGAAGCCCGATCGCATGATTAGGTGGCTGCGATCGGGCTGGAGCTGGGCAATAACGTTACGCTGTCCAGCAGCATCAATGTGCCTGAACAGGGTGAAGGCTTTGTGAACAAAGCCGATGTCGGCACGATAATCCGAAGGTGACAAGCGGCCGACATGCAAAAAAGGCCTCGATCGGCAGAACGATCGAGGCCTCATAGGGCGGCTAAATCTTGCGCGTGGTTGTCAGGCGGCCTGTTTGCGCTGATATTTGCCGATCAGTGCTTGCAACATCGCTTCTTCCTCGGACGTCAGATCCGAGAGCGGCGCACGCACCTTGCCGGCCTTGAAGCCCTGCAAACGGACGCCTGCCTTGATGGCGGCGACGGCATAGCCCTTGCGGCGGTTGCGGATCGCCATGAAGGGATAGAAGAAGTCGTTGAGGATGCGCTCGCAATCGGCGCGCTCGCCGGCGCGTAGGTGTTTGTAGAACTCAACCGCGAGGCCGGGCACGAAGTTGAAGACCGCCGACGAATAGGTGGTGAAACCTGCACCGAGATAGGCTTCGGCAAACAGCTCGGCCGTCGGCATGCCGCCGAGATAGGTCAGGCGATCGCCCATCTTCGCGGTAACCTGGCGAACAAGACCGATGTCTCCCGAACCATCCTTGAAACCAACAAGGTTGGGGCAAGTGTCGCACAGCCTTGCCAGCGTGTCGGCCTGCAGAATGGAGTTGTCGCGGTTGTAGACCATGACGCCGATCCCGACGGACTGGCAGACGCGCTTCACATGTTCGAAGAGCCCTTCCTGCGGTGCGTCGATGAGATAATGCGGCAGAAGCAAGATGCCCTCTGCGCCAGCCTTTTCGGCCGACTGCGCGATCTGGATGGCGATTTCGGTGCCATAGCCGCAGCCCGACACGATAGCCGTGTCGCCTGCTGCTTCCTTGGCAGCGGAAACGATCGCCGGGATCTCGTCAGGGCGAAGCGAGAAGAATTCGCCCGTTCCCCCGGCGGCGAAAAGCACAGGGGCGTCGAAGCCGGAAAGCCATTCGACATGCTGCTTGTAGCTGTCGGCAGCGAAACGGCCTTCTGCATCGAAATGCGTGACGGGAAAGGAAAGAAGTCCCGATCCGAGCTTCTGCTTAATCTCATGAGGTTCCATGACACTGCCTCTTGTTGATGTCGAGCCGCAGATAGCCCAGTCACATGATAGGTGTCAATAACTTGTATTATAAGTTTGCGCGGCTGCGTCGAAGCATGGCGCGGTAACGTGCCTGGCTTCCTTTCAGATGGCGGTGCATCGCGTCCCGTGCGCCAGTTTCGTCGCCGGTCAGGATCGCCTCGATGATCTGGCTGTGCTCGTTGTGGAGGTGCGCGATGTAGTCGCCTCCGGCTGTATCCGTGGCCCGAAGGGCGGCGCGGGGAATGACACCGCTGCCGACCATCGACAGGAACTCGCGGAAGCGTGGATTGTTGGTTGCGTCCGCAATCGCCAGATGCAGCGCGAAGTCGGCTTCAGACGTCGCTTCGCCAGCCTCAAGCTGCGCCAACACCCGGTTGTGGCAGCCGATAATGGCTTCTTCCTGCTGCGGAGAACGGCGCACGGCTGCCAGTCCTGCGGCTTCCACTTCCACTCCGGTTCTCAATTCGAGGACCTCGACGACGGACGATATGCGCTCGTAATCGAGGTTCTGAAACGGAAGCGTATCAGGCACGGGTATCTCCCGCACGAACACGCCGGCGCCTTGCCGCGCTTCCACGAGACCATCTGCCCGAAGGGCTGCGATCGCTTCACGGATAACCGTGCGACTGACGCCGAAGGCTTCCGTCAGCTTGGCTTCGCTCGGCAGCTTTTCACCGGTGGCGAAGTTCCCGGCCTGGATGGATTGCCTGAGCTCCGAGCTGACTTTCGCGACGAGATTGCCTGCAGAGCGCTGCTTGCTTTTGTCGGGCTCCATGAATGCGTCTTTCTCATTGTCTTGCCGCGCGTATGCGCCAAGAGAAAGCAGAGCGGGAAGTTATAAGTCAAGTTTGGCTGTGGGCTCGAAGGTCAGCTTGAACATGTCGGATGGCTTCTCGCCGCATGGGCTGAAGCCCAGAGATCTACGCCACTGTTTCCGCCTGGATCACCACCACCTGCGTGCCGACATCTACGCGGTCGTAAAGGTCGATGACGTCGTGGTTGAGCATGCGGATGCAGCCGCTCGACATGGCGTGGCCGATGGATTTGGGTTGGTTGGTGCCGTGGATGCGGAACATCGTGTCGCGGCCCTGGCGATAAAGATACATCGCGCGGGCGCCGAGCGGGTTGTTGGGGCCACCTGGCATGCCGCCGGCATATTGCTTGTAGCGCTCCTCGCGGCGGATCATGTTGGAAGTCGGGGTCCAGCTCGGCCATTTTGCCTTGCGTCCGACCGTTGCACCGCCGCTTAAAGCCAAGCCGGCGCGGCCAACACTGATGGCGTAGCGAATTGCGCGGCCTTCACCCAGGATGAAGTAGAGACGGCGCGCGGGCGTATCGACGACAACGGAGCCGGGCTTCAGCTTGGTGGGATAGGCGACTTCCTGGCGATGAAGTTCAGCCGGAAACACGTCGAGCGGCATGGCCGCCAAAGGAAACTCTTCGTCGGGAACGGCCGCATAGCTCAGCATCGGCGGCGGCACTTGCGATGTCGCACAGCCCGCGAGCAAGGAAGAGACTCCCAGAAGGAAGCTGCGGCGGGAAAGGGACATCGTGGCGCTCCGCGGATTGTCAAAGACACAATCCGCGATAGACGCTTTATGGTTAATGAAGCCTTAGCAGGCGTTGTAGTCGATCAGCTTGCGGGCACGAAGTTCAACGCTACGCCGTTGATGCAGTAGCGCAGATAGGTCGGCGGCGGGCCGTCTTCGAAGACGTGTCCAAGATGGCTGCCGCAGCGCGCGCAATGGCATTCGGTTCGCACCATGCCGTAGGAGCGATCCACCGTTGTTTCGACGGAGCCTTCGACCGGATCGTTGAAGCTCGGCCAGCCGGTGCCGCTTTCGAACTTGAGCTTGGATTCAAACAGCGGCTGATCGCAGCCGGCGCATTCGAAGGTGCCGGAGCGTTTCTCGTAGAGCAGCGCGCAGCTACCGGGGCGCTCGGTGCCGTGATCGCGCATGACGGCATATTGTTCAGGCGTCAGCCGCTCGCGCCATTCGGCATCGGTGCGGGTGACGGGGTAGGCGGTTGTTGCGGTGTCCATGATCGCGATCCCTTGTTCGGCACCTTATGTAGGAAGCCGCGCCGCAGGGGGCCAGAGGTCGGTCCCTGCTCAATGCTTGCGCGACAACGCCTTCGTTGCCGCTTCCAGCCCGGTCAGGGTCAATGGAAACATACGGTCGCCGAAGATCTCGCGGATCATGCTGATCGAATGCGTGTAGGGCCATAGCCGCTCGGCACCGGGGTTGAGCCAGATCGTGCTCGGCCATTGCTGAAGCGCGCGTTGAAGCCACACAGCACCGGCTTCCGCGTTCCAGTGTTCCACCGAGCCGCCAGGATGCGCGATTTCGTAGGGGCTCATGGAGGCGTCGCCGACAAAGATCGCCTTGTAGTCCGGGCCATAGCGATGCAGCACGTCGAAGGTCGGGATGACCTCCGCATGACGGCGGCGATTGTCCTTCCACACGCCCTCGTAAAGGCAGTTGTGGAAGTAGAAATATTCTAGCTGCCGGAACTCGGCGCGAGCGGCTGAAAATAGCTCCTCCACGATCTTGATGTGATCGTCCATCGATCCGCCTACATCGAAGAACATCAGCAGCTTCACGGCATTGCGGCGCTCGGGACGGGTTTGCACGTCGAGATAGCCATGTTCGGCCGTGGCGTGGATCGTGCCGGGTAGGTCGAGTTCTTCGGCTGCGCCTTCGCGCACCCAGCGGCGCAAACGCTTCAGCGCGACCTTGATGTTGCGGGTGCCGAGTTCGACGGAGTCGTCGAAGTTGCGAAACTCGCGCTTGTCCCAGACTTTCACCGCGCGACGATGTCGGCTTTCATCCTGGCCGATGCGCACGCCTTCGGGGTTGTAGCCATAGGCACCGAACGGCGACGTGCCGGCCGTGCCGATCCACTTGGAACCGCCCTGATGACGACCCTTCTGTTCCTCAAGACGCTGTTTCAGCGTTTCCATCAGCTTGTCGAAACCGCCCAGCGCCTCGACCAGCTTCTTTTCGTCTTCCGTCAGATGCTTTTCGGCGAGACGCCGCAGCCATTCTTCAGGCAGATTGGCTGCATCAATCCCGCCTTCGCCGGTGACAGCGTCCAGGCCCTCGAAGACGTGGGCAAAAACCTGGTCGAAACGGTCGATGTGGCGCTCATCCTTCACCAACGCTGCGCGGGCGAGGTAGTAAAACCCTTCGACATCATACTCGACAAGACCGGCCTCCAAGCCTTCGAGCAGGCTCAGATATTCGCGCAGCGAGACGGGAACGCGCGCAGCCTTGAGCTCAAGGAAGAAGGGGATGAACATCGCTTGCCGCCGTTATTCAATCCGGTAGCGAAGGAAGCCGGTGTTTTTCGCGACGCGATCGTAGAGCTGCCGTGCCGTGGCATTGGACTCGTGGGTGAGCCAGTACACGTTCGTCACGCCATCTTCGGCTGCAATGCGCTTTACGGCTTCGATAAGCACCCGCCCCAAGCCCGTGCCGCGGCGTTCGGGATCGACATAAAGATCCTGCAGGTAGCAATTGTTCGCGACCGTCCAGGTGGTGCGATGGTACATGAAATGCACCAGCCCCATTGGCTTCGTATGGGTCACCGCAAGCAAACACTTCGGCTCGAACTCGCCTGGCGTATGCAGCCGTTTCCATGTCTCTGCATAGACCTCTTCCGGCACCTTCGCCTCGTAGAAGTCGAGATATTCAGTCCAGAGGCGGCGCCAATCCGCTTCATCGTCCAGCGTGGGCGGGCGAACTTCCATACCTTCCATAACCGAAACTCCTCAGCCCTGCCGCCGTGCCATGAAGGCCAGCCGTTCAAACAGATGCACGTCCTGCTCGTTCTTCAACAAGGCGCCATGCAGCTTCGGCAGTGCGTTCTTGGGATCGGCGCGCAGGTCTTCCGGTTCTATGTCGTCGGCCACCAGCAGGCGTATCCAGTCTAGCGCTTCGGATGTCGACGGCTTCTTTTTCAAGCCCGGCACGTCGCGGATTTCGTAAAAGCGGGTGAGGGCGGCGCGCACCAGATTCTGCTTGATGCCGGGGTAATGGACATCAACGATTTTCTGCAGAGTCTCGGCTTCCGGAAAGCGGATGTAATGGAAGAAGCAGCGGCGCAGAAAGGCGTCCGGCAGCTCCTTTTCGTTGTTCGAGGTGATGATGACGATCGGCCGGATGGCGGCGCGGATCGTTTCGCCGGTCTCATAGACATAGAACTCGTTGCGATCGAGCTCCTGCAGGAGATCGTTGGGGAACTCGATGTCGGCCTTGTCGATCTCGTCGATCAGGAGCACGACCTTCTTACCGGCCGCAAAGGCATCCCACAGCTTGCCGCGGCGGATGTAGTTGGCAATGTCGTTGAAGCGGGGATCGCCCAACTGGCTGTCGCGCAGACGCGACACGGCGTCATATTCATAAAGGCCCTGCTGCGCCTTGGTGGTGGATTTCACGTTCCATTCGATGAAGTCCAGCCCGAGCGCTGAGGCCACCTGCCGGGCCAGTTCGGTCTTGCCGGTGCCCGGCTCGCCCTTGACTAGAAGCGGGCGCTCCAGAGCGATGGCGGCGTTGACTGCGACCATCAGATCCTTGTCGGCAACATAGGCTGCCGTGCCTTCAAAACGCATGAAGCTTGGTTCTCCCGACAGGGTGCGGTCAGACCGCGTTCTTCTGGCATATGTGCCTGCCTAAAGTCGGACGGCAAGGCGGTTGGTGGCTGAACCTGTTGCGCCAGTGTTCGTTTGTTCATCTAAACAGGACCAACCGACATGACCGATCCGCAGCAACGCCGCCTTTTTGGCATCCTCGTCGCGATCTTTGCCCTGATTCCGGTTGCGGCCGGCCTGGCGGGTCTTTTGCTCGGACCGCGTTTTCTGGGTGTACAAGCGCCGTGGCCGGCCGATCTTGGCAGTCATTTCCGGTTTCTGTCCGGCATTTTCCTGGCCATGGGCGTCGTCTGGTGGAGCTGCCTGGCTGATCTCCAGAACACCAAGGGGCGCTTCCGTTTGCTGGCTTTGCTGACGATTTGCGGCGGGCTTGCGCGGTTTGTTTCGCTGTTTGTCGACGGCCAGCCTTCGCTCGGTCATCTCGGCGGGCTTGTCATGGAGCTTGGCGTCGTTCCCCTGCTGACGCTGTGGCACTTCCGGCTGTTCGGACGCTGAGGCCTCTGGTCAAGCGCGGTTTGCAGGACTATCTGTGGTGTCGGCGTTCTGGGCTTCCCGACAGAAGTAACATATTCTCGGGGCCTTATTGATCTCTAGGGAGCTGTCCCTGTTTAGACCCGTGGGTTTGGACACACGGCGCCCACCTACTATGTAGGTTCCCGGGATCGATCTCTTCATCGGTCGTTCTGGATCGCCACTTTCATCGGAATTTTCCGGGAGAATCCTCCGGTTTCTCGCCGAAACACGGCGATTTCTTCCGCTATTTTGATCGCTTTTTCTGGTTTTCCTCGCCATAACCGGTGAATGGATACGGCTTTCTTCAAGAAATCGCTCCGCTCGGAAACGCTCAAGCGTCGCGACGCCCTGTCGCCGGATTATCGATCGAAGGCGGCGGCCAAGATGGCGGATCGCGTCGGCGAATTCGGCATCGCCAAAGGCACGGTGGTGTCCGGCTTCTGGCCGATGCGGACCGAGGTCGATGTGCATCCGCTGATGGCAACCTTGGCAGAAAGTGGAGCGCGGATTTGCCTGCCGGCGATCCTCGACAAGACCACCATCGTGTTTCGCGAGTATTTTCCCGATGGCGAGATGATCGACATGGGCTTCGGCACGATGGGGCCGCCCGAAACTGCCACAGTGCTCGAACCGACGGTGATGCTGGTCCCGCTGGTTGCCTTCGACGGGCGAGGGCATCGGATCGGCTATGGCGCCGGCTATTATGATCGCGCGATCGCCGGTCTGCATGCCAAGGGTATCCTGCCGCGATTGATCGGGGTGGCGTTCGACTGCCAGCAGGTGGAGTTCGTGCCGGACGAGCCGCATGATGTGCGGCTAGCGGAAATGCTGACAGAGAGCGGCTTGCGCCCATTCGAGCCGGGCTGATAGGACACGTCTCAAAGCTGGCTGATCAATGCGCCGGCGGAGGTTTGTGGTGCGACTTCTCTTCCTCGGCGACATGGTAGGCAAATCCGGACGAACGGCGGTGTGGGAGCGGTTGCCGGGCCTGATCGCCGACCTCAAGCTCGACTTCACCATCGTCAATGGCGAGAACGCGGCCGGCGGCTTCGGCATCACCGAAGATATTTTCCACGAGACCATCAAGGCCGGCGCCGATGTGGTGACCACCGGCAACCATGTCTGGGATCAGCGCGAGGCGCTCGGCTTTGCAGCACGCGAAGACCGCTTCCTGCGCCCGGCCAACTTTCCCAAAGGCACGCCGGGCAAGGGCGCCGGGCTCTACATTGCTAGGAATGGCGCACGCGTCATGGTGTCGAACATCATGGGCCGCATCTTCATGCATCCCGAACTGGACGATCCGTTCCAGGCCGGCGAGCGCGAGTTGGCGGCTTGTCCGCTGGGCGAACAGGCGGATGCGGTGGTGTTCGACTTTCATGCCGAGGCGACAAGCGAGAAGGTCTGCTTCGGCCATTTCGTGGACGGCCGCGCCAGCCTGGTGATCGGCACGCATACGCACCAGCCGACGGGCGATCATCAGATCCTGAACGGCGGCACCGGCTATATGTCGGATGCCGGCATGTGCGGCGATTATGACTCATCGCTTGGCATGGACAAGGAAGAGCCGTTGAACCGCTTTCTGTCCAAAGTGCCGAAGGGCCGCATGGAAGCGGCATCAGGACCGGCGACGATCTGCGGCGTCGGCGTGCAGATCTCGGACCGTACCGGACTGGCGGAAAAGATCGCACCGTTGCGGCTTGGACCGCGCCTGGAAGAAACGATCCCGGCCTTCTGGCAATAGCGCACAGTGATGACAGGCCCGTGATAACGGGAATGTCAGAATTGATCGTGTTGTAGAAGCTGAAATCGACCCTACGTCTTGCCGACTTTTACCGGCAAAGAGAGGGATTTTCAGGCCGTGGCCGAGTATTTCGGGTTTATCAACGATCCAACAGCATGGGTCGCGCTGGCGACGCTGGTCGTCATGGAGATCGTGCTGGGGATCGACAATCTGATCTTCATCTCGATCCTCACCAACAAGCTGCCGCCTGAAAAGCAGCAGTTTGCGCGCCGCCTCGGCATCGGTGCAGCGCTGGTGCTGCGTCTCGGCCTGCTTTTCACCATCTCCATCATCGTTCAGCTGACCGAGCCGGTTTTCACCGCCTTCGATATCGCCTTCTCCTGGAAGGACCTCATCCTGATCGCCGGTGGCCTGTTCCTTGTCTGGAAGGCGACCAAGGAAATCCACCATACGGTGGATGTCGAAGACGATAAGGGCAACATGGTCGGCAACACCGTTCAGTTGACGGTGGGCTCGGCGATCGTTCAGATCCTCGTGCTGGATCTGGTGTTTTCGGTCGACTCGATCATCACGGCCGTCGGCATGACCGACCATATCGCGATCATGTTCATCGCCGTCATCACGGCCGTGACCGTGATGCTGGTGGCAGCCGAGCCGCTGTCGCGCTTCATCGCCAAGAACCCGACCATCGTCATGCTGGCGCTGTCGTTCCTCCTCATGATCGGCATGACGCTGATTGCGGAAGGTTTCCACTTCCATGTGCCCAAGGGCTACATCTATGCCGCCATGGGTTTCTCCGCGGCGGTGGAAGCGCTCAACATGTTTGCGCGGCGACGCAAGACGCGGGTCAAGACGACCAGCCTGCACTAAGGCGTAGCAATCAAGAAAGGCCCGCTTCGGCGGGCCTTTTTCTTATTCGGCGGCCTGGAAGGCGTCTGCTCCGCGTTCAAACTGGAGGCGGGCGAGCTTGGCGTAAACGCCGTTCTTTTGCACCAGCGTATGGTGCGTGCCTTCCTCGACGATGCGGCCGCCATCCAGCACCAGGATGCGATCGGCCTTGAGGATGGTCGCCAGGCGATGCGCGATCACCAGCGTGGTACGGCCCTTCATCAGGCGTTCCAGTGCCGTCTGCACCAGCGTTTCGCTTTCGGCATCGAGCGCGGAGGTGGCTTCGTCGAGCAGCAGGATCGGCGCGTCGCGCAGAATGGCGCGGGCAATGCCGATACGCTGACGCTGGCCGCCCGACAGCATGATGCCGCGCTCGCCGACCTGCGTATCGTAACCGTGTTCGAGATTGCCGATGAAGGTGTCGGCCAGGGCATCCCGTGCGGCAGCTTCGATCGCATCGCGGCTGGCGCCCGGTTTGCCGAAGGCGATGTTGTCACCGGCCGTATCGGCGAAGATCGCGACATCCTGCGGCACCACGGCCATGCGGGCGCGCAGATCGAGCGGATCGGCTCGCGTCAACGGCACGCCGTCGATGGTGATCGACCCTTCCAGCGGATCGTAGAAGCGCATCAGCAGCGAAAAGATCGTGCTCTTGCCCGACCCCGAGGGGCCGACGATCGCCACCGTTTCACCCGGCCGGACCGCAAAGGACAGGTCGGTCAGGGTCGGCATGTCCGGACGCGCCGGATAGGCAAAGGACACCTGCCGGAACTCGATGGCGCCAAGCGGCTTGGCGGGCAAGGGTTGCGACTGCGCCGGCGTGGTGACTTGCGGCACTTCGTCGAGGATGTCGCTCATGCGCTCGGCGGCACCGGCGGCCTGGCTGATCTCGCCCCAGACTTCCGACAAAGAACCCAGCGCGCCGGCGGCCAGCACCGCATAAAGCAGGAATTGGCTCAGCGTGCCGGCAGTGATGGCGCCGGTCAGCACATCGCGCGAGCCGAACCAGAGAACGGCGACGACGGATGAGAAAATGAAGAAGATCGCGAAAAAGGTCAGGATCGAGCGCGCCAGGATCGATGAGCGCGCCGCCTCGAAGGCGCGATCCACCGCGGCACCGAAACGGCCGACGACCATGCCCTCATTGGTGAAGGCCTGCAGCGTGCGCACGGCGGAAATCTGCTCGCCGGCATAGGCGCTGGCCTCGGCCAGCATGTCTTGCGCATGACGCGACTTGGCGCGCACATTGCGGCCAAAGCCGACCAGGATCAGCACGATCACCGGAATGGCGCCGAGCACCATCAAGGACAGTTTCGGGCTGGTGACCACCATCATCACCACGCCGCCGATCGCCATGATGGCGTTGCGCAGGGCCTGCGAGGCGGTGGAGCCGACGACTGACTTGATCTGCGTGGCATCGGCCGTCAGCCGCGACACGATTTCGCCGGAGCGGGCTGTATCGAAAAAGGCAGAGGACAGCGTCGTGACATGGGCAAAGACATCGCGACGCAGATCGGCCACGACGCGCTCGCCAATCGTGATGACGAAATAATAACGCAGCGCGGAGGCGGCCGCGAGCACGGCCGCGATGCCGATCAGCATGCCGAAATAGCCTTGGATCATGCCGGCTTCCACGCCGTTGAAGCCGTGATCGATCATGCGGCGCACCGCGATCGGCAGGGTCAGCGTGGTGACCGCCGCAATGATCAGCGAGACGATGGCGCCCCCAACCAGGCCGCGATAGCGCTTCAGATAGGGAAGCAGGCGCGACAGGGGAGCAAGTGAGCGGCGGCGAGCGTCGGGCGACGGCTCTTGAGCGGCCATTTTCAACTCCTGGCTTAACCGACTGAGCGCATGCGGGCCGGCCTTGTGCTTGGTCGGAGGCTGATGTATAGGCTCGCCGACCCTTTATGAAGCCGTAGCGGTCATTCGCTGCGGCTTCAAGTTTTCCAGACCGGGTGACATCGCCGCAGGGCCGAAGCGAGCTTCTCGCATCAGGCTCGGCGCAAGCCCAGTAGAACCAGGACAAGCGCCATGAAAGACAGCATTCACCCCGATTACCACACGATCAAGGTCGTGATGACCGACGGCACCGAGTACCAGACCAAGTCGACCTGGGGCGCAGCCGGCGACACGATGAACCTCGACATCGACCCGACCACCCATCCGGCCTGGACGGGCGGCACGCAGACGCTGCTCGATCGCGGTGGTCGCCTGTCGAAGTTCAAGAAGCGCTACGAAGGCCTCGGCATCTAATCTGCCGATTTCGGTTGGAATTGAAAACGCCGTTGCAGGTTTGCAGCGGCGTTTTTCGTTTTTGGGATGTGGTGCGTCCTTCGAGGCTCGCCAGGATGGGGCGGAGGTTCGTTCTGGACGCCGTTTCGTCATCCTCGGGTCTGCGTCTCCGCTTGCGTTCCGGCTCCGCGCGAGGATGACGAAGCGGGAAGGGTGGTGCGTCCTTATCTGCCCTGCGCACTGCCCTTAACCAACAAGATCCATGGCGGGCGGTCGAGCTTCGGTAAGGCTGGTGCTTGGTTGGCAAGCGGGGTAGCTTCTATGATCTTCGGCGAGAAAGCTCACCTGGTTGTCTGCTTTAGAAGCGAATGTCAGCAAGCGGTCTGCAATCGACATCATGCGGGTCGTCATGGCCCTTCTTGTCGTGGCGCTTCATGGTCAGCTCTTCAAAGAAATCAGCGCAGAAGCCAAATTCGTCATTTCAGACACGCTGTCGCGCCTCGCCGTTCCATGGTTTCTGGTGGTGACCGGATTTTACTTTCGGGCAAGCAGCCTTGCCGAACTGCGCGTCTGGCTGATCCGAATGGCCGTCATCTACGCAGTGTGGATGATCGCGTATTCGCCCTTCTACCTCGCCGACTTGAACCTTAAGAGCGCCGTGCTGCTCGCCGGCTTCGGCTATCGTCATCTTTGGTATCTGTTCGCAGCCTTGCAGGCGGGGCCTATCCTTTATTGTCTTCGCGGTCGGAGCTTTGTTCTGCTGTTACCGATTGCGAGTGTCCTGTTTGCGATAGGGATGGTGATCCAGCACTTCGAGTTGACTGAGTCCGCCGACTACCGGGTCGTCCTGTTCCGAAACTTCCTCTTCTTTGCATTGCCCTTCATGCTGCTCGGGCATCTGATGCGCCGTGTCGATTGGAAGCGCGTGTCGTCGAGCCTGCTTGTTCTTCTGTGTGTGGCAGGCTGTTGCATCCTGCTTCTGGAAGCCGCGTTCTTTTCGTCCCGAACCTGGTTCTCACAGGATCTGTATGTCAGCCTGTTCTTTGTCAGTCCGGCTGTTTTCGCTCTGTGTCTTCACTTCGACAATGGGCGGCTGCGGTCTGCTGCGGAAATGGCAACCGGCATTTACCTCATTCACCTGATGGTCTTGCTGACGACAAAATCGAGCACAAGCCTTACGGAAACGCCGGCGACACTGGTCACCATCGGGCTATCTGTTGCAGCGGCATTCGCACTGCGGAAATTGAACAAGCTTGTTCCGGTGCTTTAGCGCGGCAGCGGGAGGCTCGTTAAGGCGAGCCTCCGACTGGATGCCGCCTACGCCTCAAGCGCGCGCTGCACGATCGCCGTATCGGTGTGCTGGATGAAGCGCGCCAGCTTGTTGTCTCGGACCGTCCAGACATGAACGAAGGGGGCGCGGAAGCTCTTGCCGGTGTTGTTGTAGCGGCCGCTGTAGTGGCCGAGCGCAACCACTGTGTCGCCTTCGGCGACAGTGCTGTCGGGCACCGCCTGGTAGCCTTCCCACTCGGTCATGAGCTTGGCGAAGACGGACTGAACGACCGCATCATGCCCGACAAAGGTGCCGGCATAGGGATAGCCTTCGGCCTCGGTCCACTCGATGTCGGAGGCCATGGTGGAAAGAACCGCAGGCAGGTCTCCCGCAGCAAAGCCGGCATAGAGTTTCTGCACCAGAACGCGGTTCTGCTCGATATTGCTCATTGAACATCCTCCCCCAAGGGAACCACCATGACAGCGCCGTGGCAGGACCGCAACGGGTTTGCGGGCAGCATGAGCAAAGATCAAGCTGGCGATGGCACTCAGGAAGGAGGCGCTTACCGGTCTGAGTGCCCCAGCCCGCGCTCCGGCCAGACGAGATCGCGGACGCGCTGCTTGAGCACCTTGGCTTCGGGGAAGCCGGCGTCGCGTTTGCGCTCCCAGATCAGATGGGGCTCGGCGCCGTCGGCCTGGCAGTGGATCTCGAAGATGCCGCCGGTGCCCGGTACGAGCGCGACTTCGCCGAGATCAGCGCCAAAGGTGGAGAGCAGTTCCTGGGCAAGCCAGGCTGCACGCAAAAGCCATTGGCACTGCGTGCAGTAGGTGATGGTGATGCGGGGCAGGGTGGCCACGCTCAAAACTCAGGCCGCGCTGAGCTTGGCCATGGTGGCCTCGTCGACTTCGAAGTTGACGTAGACATTCTGCACGTCGTCGTCGTCTTCGAGCGTGTTGACGAGCTTCAGGATCGACTGGGCGCGATCCTCGTCCACCGGCACGTTGTTTTGCGGCTTCCAGATGGTCTTGACGGATTCGGCCTCACCAAGCGTGCTTTCCAGCGCCGACGAGACTTCGCCGAGATCGCCGAAGGCGCACAGGATGGTGTGGCCTTCCTCGTCGCTCGTCACGTCCTCGGCGCCGGCTTCGATCGCGGCTTCCATGACCTTGTCGGCGTCACCGACCTTGGCGGGATAGGTGATTTCGCCGGTGCGGTCCCACATGAAGGACACGGAATTTGTTTCGCCGAGCGCGCCGCCCGCCTTGGTGAAGGCTGCGCGCACATTGGCCGCGGTGCGGTTGCGGTTGTCGGTGAGCGCTTCCACGATCAGCGCGACGCCGCCTGGGCCGTAGCCCTCGTAGCGCACTTCTTCGTAGTTTTCGGCATCGCCGCCTGAGGCCTTGGCGATGGCGCGGGCAATGTTGTCCTTTGGCATGGACACGGCCTTGGCGTTCTGGATGGCCAGACGCAGGCGCGGGTTCATGTCGGGATCGGGCAGGCCAGCCTTTGCGGCCACCGTGATTTCGCGGGCGAGCTTCGAGAACATCTTGGATCGAACCGCGTCCTGGCGGCCCTTGCGATGCATGATGTTCTTGAATTGGGAATGGCCGGCCATAGTACCTCTGTCGAGTCGAAGATCGGAGTTGACGGTTTGTCGGAATTGCCCGGTCTATAAAAGGAATTCCGAGCAAAATCCAGCGTGGGGCTTAGCCGTAGCGCTGTTCCAGATGGCGCTTGAAGTGGGTGGCGTCGAGGGCCGAGCCGGTGGCGCGCTGCATTAGCTCGGGCGTCGACCAGCGCGAGCCTTGGCTCCAGATGTTGTCGCGGCGCCAGTCGTTGACGCGCTCGAAGCGGCCCGCGGCGAGATCGTCCTCGATGTCCGGCATGTCTTTGGCGATCGTCGCCCATTGCTGCGCGGCCATCATGGCGCCGAGCGAATAGGACGGGAAATAGCCGAGCATGCCGGCCGGCCAATGGACGTCCTGCATCGGGCCGTCGCCAGGTGAATCGATGGTGGACAGGCCGAGCGTGTCCTGCATCCGGGCATCCCAGGCTTCCGGAATGTCGCGGGTTTGCAGGCGGCCGGCAAGGAGATCCTGCTCCATTTCGAAGCGCAGGATGATATGCAGGGGGTAGGTGACCTCATCGGCATCGACGCGGATCAAACCGCGCTCGACATGATGGACGTGGGGCAGGATGTCGTCGATCGCCCAATCTTCGCCGAGATGCTTCTCCACCACCGGCAGCGCCCACGCCCAAAAGGCCGGGTTGCGGCCGAGCTGCTTTTCCACGAACAGGCTCTGGCTTTCATGCACGGCCATGCCGCGCGCCTTTCCAAGCGGCCAGTGCGCCCAGGCTTTCGGCAGGTTCTGCTCGTAAAGCGCGTGGCCGGTTTCGTGCAGCACGCCCATCAGGGAGGACAGGAATTCGGTGGTCTTGTAGCGCGTGGTGATGCGCACATCGGTAGGCACGCCGCCACAGAAGGGGTGGTGCGACACCGACAGGCTGCCGTGGGTGAGATCGAAGCCGACCGCCTGCATCATGGCCAGCCCAAGTTCGCGCTGACGCTCGATGGGGTACGAACCCGATAACGCCTTCAACGGGTGCTTGGCGCGTTTTTCTTCCTGGACTGACAAGGCGCGCGGCACGAAGTCGACGAGGAAGGTCTTCAGGTCGTCGAAGACCGGGGCGATTGTAGCGGCCCGGGTGCCGGGGTCGTATTGCTCCAGCAGCGCATCATAGGTATCGAGCTTGAGGACGTCGGCGCGCATGGCGGCTTCCTCGCGCACCAGCTGGATCACGCCATCCAGTGCCGGCTCGAAGGAAGCCCAATCGTTCTTGGCGCGCAGATCGCGCCACAGCTGCTCGGAGCGCATGCGGGTTCGCATCTGCTTTTCCACGAACTCGGCGGGCAGGCAGGTGAGGTTGATATATTGCCGCTTGAACTCGCGGACGGCGGCTTGTTGCTCGTCGTCGAGGTCTTCGCGTTCGGCCGCGTCGATCCAGTCGGCGATTTCGGGAGCGGAAGCCTGGCGATGCTGCATGCCGGCAAGGGCTGCCATGCTTTCGGCCCGCGCTTCGCCGCCGCCGACCGCCATCGACACGGCTTCATCGACGCCCAGGATCGAAAGGGCGTGGCTGAAAGCTTCGAGTCGGCGGTTGAGGTCGTCGAGTTTCTGAAAGGAGTCGGGTTTCTGGAAGGACATGGGGGGAACACCATCCTCGGGCTGCGTGATTACCCTGCTGTAGCGCACAACACGGCGTGATTGAACCGGCCTCGTCTTTCGTCGCACTTGCCGTGAGGAAAGGTGGCGTTCATGCTGTGTTTCTTAACAGGGGAAAAGGGAGGAGTTTCAGTGGTGGGATTGAACAGACGCAGTGCGCTCGGTCTGGCGCTGGCGGCCGGCCTGGCTTTCGGTAGCCCGGCGCAGGCGCAGGAGTTTCCGTCGCAGACGATCACGCTGGTGGTGCCGTTTGCGGCCGGCGGCTCGACCGATCTGGTTGCGCGCGTGATCGCCGAAAAGATGTCGGGCGAACTCGGTCAGAACGTCATCGTGGAAAATGTCGGCGGGGCCGGCGGCAATCTCGGTGCCGACCGCGTCGCGCGCGCGGAACCCGACGGCTATACGATCCTGATGGGCACGGTGGCGACCCATGCGCTGAACCCGCTGATCCTGAAGACCAAGCCCTATGATCCCGTGACCGACTTCACGCCGGTTTCGCTGCTGGTGCTGGTGCCCAACGTGCTGGCGGTGAATCCGCAGCTGCCGGTCAACACGGTGCAGGAGCTGATCGACCTGCTGAAATCGAAACCCGGCGAATACTCCTATGCTTCATCGGGCAACGGCACGCCGCTGCATCTGTCCGGCGAGCTGTTCAAGAGCATGACGGGCGTCGACATGCAGCACGTGCCCTACAAGGGGTCCGGCCCAGCACTGACCGATGTGCTGGCGAACCAGGTGCCGATTATCTTCGACAACCTGCCATCGTCGTCCGGCCATATGAAGAGCGGCACGCTGAAGGCGCTGGGCGTCACCACGGTGGAGCGCGCGGCCTCCTTCCCCGACGTGCCGACCATCGCAGAAACCGTGCCGGGCTACGAGACCTATTCCTGGAACGCGCTGTTTGCGCCCAAGGACACGCCGGCGGACGTCGTCGCCAAACTCAACGCCGCCGCCAACAAGGCGCTGACCGACGAGACGGTGAAAGCCCGCATGAAAGATTTCAGCGCCACGATCGTTGGATCAACCCCGGAAGAATTGGGCGCGCATGTGAAGGCGGAACTGGCGAAGTGGGAGCCGATTGTGAAGGCGGCTAACGTGCAGTTGGATTGAGGTGATAGGGGCTGCGGGCTGCCGGGGGTGGCCGGCTGTCGTGCCCATTTAGCTCCTGTAGCCACAGCTTGAACAATACTGCCGGCTTTTTTCGGTACCGTCGACGAAAGCTTAACGGCTTCAATCCAACATGATTGAAGCACAGGGGTAGTTTATGGCTGAAACTTCAATCGAGTGGACCGATGCGACGTGGAACCCCGTAGCTGGTTGTACCATTATCACCGCAGGTTGCACCAACTGTTACGCGATGCGGATGGCGGCTAGGTTGGAAGCCATGGGGACAGAAAAGTACGTAGGCACAACTCGCAAAAGCGGCGGTCGGGCAAAATGGTCAGGAAAGATCACTCTTGATCCGAAGGCCATGTCAATACCGCTAACATGGTCGCGACCGAGGCGCGTTTTCGTCAACTCCATGTCTGATCTTTTCCACGAAGACGTACCAGCTGATTTCATTCGCGATGTCTGGGCCACGATGGCGCAGACATCGCGCCATACGTACCAAGTGCTCACAAAGCGCCCTAAACGAATGGCAGAGGTACTTACAAGAGGTGACTTCCCGGTACTGCCGAATGTGTGGCTTGGAACTAGCGTGGAAGATGACCGGGTCGTATCTCGCCTGGATGATCTGCGCCGCGTCCCAAGTGCTATTAGGTTTGTTTCGTTCGAGCCCCTGATTGGCTCGGTTGCTGGCGCGGAACTGCACAACATACATTGGGCTATCGTGGGTGGGGAGTCTGGCCCAAATGCACGCCCTATGGAAGCCATTTGGGTCGATGAAATCGAAGCAGCGTGCCGGCGGTCTGGAGCAGCTTTCTTCTTCAAGCAGTGGGGAGGCCGGAACAAGAAGGCCACCGGCCGCGAGCTTCGCGGTCGGACTTACGACGAGATGCCATCGCTGCCGGCTTAGAAATCGAAGGTACCCTGATCTTTCTTGGACGAAACCTTCCAGAACTTGTGGGCCAAGTCATGCTTAGCGGCGAGCAGAAGCCAATAGAGATGTTGCCCCTTTGATCCCGTAATGAGTGTCGTGTCTTCGGACGTCGCAATGCCTGTGCTCGCGACAGACTTTCTCCAGTACTCCATAACATCCCGCCTGATGGTGGGCTGCTGCTGCTTAAGATCGACAGCGTGTCGCCAGCCGGGCGCGAACTGGTCGAACTGCGAAATTTCGGCAGCAACGTTGATGCTAAGGTTTCTTTGAAGATCCATTTTGCTGATGTGGGCAAGTATGTCGATGCGCTTAAGCCTAGAAAGTGTTTTGAAGATTTCAAAATTCAGCGCTCCGATGTTAAACGGATCGAGAAAAGCGAAATTCAATCCATGAACTGCTGATTGCTGCAGCGCACGCGCTGCTGTCTCGTTAGCAGGTCCATGTATAGGAAAGACCGGTGCACCCATTTCTTTGAGACGTGTTGTTGCTGCTTCCAGCCGATCCTTGTCAAGATCGGCGATGATGACCTTGGAAAATGGTGCCCCACCTTCACAGCTCTTCTTCCAAGCGGCTACAGGACTGCCGTCGATCCACTCTCCTGTGTCCTTGACCAGCGATCTGCCCGGTCCGCAAAACAAATCAATGTAACATGCTCCTCCCGCTCCCTGTGGAGCTAGGTACTTTGCTCGTACACCACGTGAAATATCGATATATCGGCAGAGGTATGCTTGCTTCTCCCTGGCCCAACCGCCAACTTCCTCAGCGGGTAGTTTATCGTCTCCCTCGATTAGATCACCCAATGAATGCGCCCCTACCCAATCAAAAGCTAAGGTCTTCCAGTCGTATCAATCGGTCAAGCGCTTCGTCTTGTTTCATTGCAAGATGTTGTGCAACAAGGACCGGCGATCATGAGTTCATAAGGCAGGCTAAGGGTACGCAGCGTTAGCTAGGACCTGTATAAACTTTACGCTGGAATGAAAGCTTAGATGTCCGATAGTCAAAAATCTTCAGAGACAAACGGTAGGAAGGCATTTTGTAGCGCCTGCGGCGGCGATCGGAACTGCACTGTTAGAGGTGAGTTCCTCCAGGCCGGCGGCGACGAAGATTTTCAGTGGCACACATATTGGTACATCCTTGAGTGTCGGGGCTGCGATCATACATTCGTCCAGACAGTTAGCACGGACTCTGAATCTATCGAATATGACTATGGTCCAGATGGTGAGACTATCTCGTGGGCGCGCGAGACCTCGCTGTATTGGCCCGCGAAGGCAAAGCGCAAAAAGCCGGATTGGCTATCGGAAATAGTACTAGAAGACGTTGACGTAACGGTACTGGACCAGTCTCTAGTAGAGCTTTACGGAGCTTTAGATAATGACCTGATAGTCTTGGCAGGAATTGGGATCCGAACAACTTTCGACATAGCGTCCAAGCTGTTGGGGGTGGATCCTGACTTGACGTTCAAGAAAAAGCTTGCGGCGTTGATGGACGCAAATCACATCGGCCCGTCTGACATCTCTCATCTCGAGACGCTGGTGGATGCTGGTAGTGCATCTGCTCACCGCGGGTGGCGTCCAGGGCCGGCAGCTCTAAGCACCATGATGGATGTCTTGGAGCATTTTCTTCAAAACGCGTTCATTGAACCGCATCGAAAGAAGCAGCGAGATGAGGCTGTCAGAAAGTTGAAGGTTCCCCGACGCAAACCGCAAGGCAAGAACAACGAAAACAAACAGGTCTTACTCGTTACGGGCATTGATGACCTTGGTATATGATCGCTGAGTATCGCCGCTAGGGCGTCCTTCAGCCATGTTTCTCAAAGTGAAGGATCGCATCGAGGGGCAGATACTACGTCGAGCCGAAACGGATCAGCACGCGCTCGTCGGGCAACATCAGCGCGAAGCCGATCGTGTAGAGGTTGGACGCGAACGGCGCACCCGGAGAGACAGGGCCTTCGAACACATAGTCCGCCCCATGCTTGAAGCGGCTCAGGTCCACCTCCGCCAACAGCCATGCGGGTGGCGCATCCAGCGTAATTGGCGGCAGCGAGGCGTCTGTCTTCAGAGCGTGCGAAATCGCGGCGAGATCGGCTTCGGAATAGCGCAACACCGCCCATAGTTCATTGTCCGTCGGACCGAGACCGCCTTCCGTGCCGATGGGGGTGACCGACCATTTCGCTTCTACCGGGGCGGGGTGCAGGGTTATGAACTTGGCCAGGAGGGCGATGTCGGTTTGCACTTCGGCGACCTTGGCCGGCTGGCTTTCCGAGCAGCCGGGGGCCGCCATCATGACCAGCGCGGTTAGGGCGAGGGCGCGTGCGAGGTGTTTCACGCAAGCGATCCGTTCGCGCCGGGTTTTGGAGCGCGTGAAAGCCGGACGGGCCGTGATCCACGCCATCTCCGCGAACTCCTTCAAGCGCGCGCCGTTCAGCGCTCCGTCAGCTTCAGCTCAATGCGGCGGTTGCGGTCGCGGGCTTCCGGGGTGTCGGCGGCGTCGAGGGGTTGGTATTCGCCGAAGCCGGCGGCGACCAGGCGGTTGGCGGGAACGCCGCTGGCGATCAGGAACTTGACCACCGAGGTCGCGCGCGCCGACGACAGTTCCCAGTTGTCGCGGAAGCGGCCGGTGCCCGACAGCGGGCGGTTGTCGGTGTGGCCATCAACGCGCAGCACCCAGTTGATTTCGGGCGGGATTTCGCGCTGCAGCTCGATGATGGCCTGGGCGAGTTTCTGCATCTCGTCCTGGCCGGCCGGGTTGATCTCGTCGCCGCCGACGGGGAACAAGACTTCCGACTGGAACACGAAACGGTCGCCGACGATGCGGATGTTTTCGCGGTCGGACAGGATTTCGCGTAAACGGCCGAAGAAGTCGGAACGGTAGCGGTTCAGTTCCTGCACGCGCTGGGCGAGCGCCACGTTCAAACGGCGGCCGAGATCGGCGATCTTGGTGTTGGACTCGCGGTCGCGGCTTTCGGACGCGTCGAGCGCGGATTCCAGCGCGCCGATCTGCATGCGCAGAGCCGAAATCTGCTGGTTCAGCAATTCGACCTGGCTGAGTGCGCGCTGGCTGATCTCGCGCTGTCCTTCAAGCTCGCCGGACAGCGTGCCGATCTGCGCGGTGGCGGCGGCATCGGCGCCGGTGCCCTGGTTCAACAACTGCTGCAAACGGCTGCGGTCCTGCTCGGCCTGGCTGAGCGAAGCCTGGAGGCCGGCCAGCTGGTCGGTGGCGTCCTGGTTGTTGGAGCGTTCCAGCGCCAGCAGCTGCGTCAACTCGTTGATCTGCGAGTTCAGGCGGTTCAGCGCCTCATCCTGGCCGCTGACTTCGCGCGACAGAAGGAACTGCGCCAGCACGAACACGGACAGCAGGAACATGATGGCCAGCAGCAGCGTCGACAGGGCGTCGACGAAGCCCGGCCAGTAATCGACGGTGCGTTGGCTGCGTCGGCCGCGAGCAAGCGCCATGGTTCTAGCTGCGCTCCTTCTCGGCCAACGTATCGGCGAGGCGGTCGAGCGTGGCGCGCACGGCCTTTTGTTCTTCGGCCTGCGCTTCCACCCAATCGCGCATGATCTGCTGTTCCGAGCGCATGTTCTTCACCAGACCGGAAATGCCGTCGGCGAGATTGGCCATGGCGGCTGCGACGCGCTGGTTGGAGCCGCCGCTGTCCTGAATGGCGCGCAGGCGCTCTGACAGGAGCTTCAGCTCTTCGCTGGAGGTCGCGGCGGAGGCGGTGTCGACGATCGGCAGGGTGGATTCCAGATCGGTGACGGAGGACAGCCAGTTTTCGAGCTCGGTATAGAAGCGGTTCTGCGCGCGGCCGGCCTGAAGGTCGAGGAAGCCGAGCACGAGCGATCCGGCCAGACCGAACAGGCTGGACGAGAACGCCGTGCCCATGCCCTGCAAAGGTGCCGACAGACCGGACTTCAGGGAGTTCAGCACATCATTGGTGCTGCCGGTGCCGGGATCGAGCGACTGGATGGTCTGGCCGATCGAGCCGATCGTGCCGAGCAGACCCCAGAAGGTGCCGAGCAGGCCGAGAAACACCAGCAGGCCAATGAGATAGCGCGAGATGTCGCGGCTTTCATCGAGGCGGTTGGCGATGGAATCGAGGATCGCGCGGGTGGAATTGGTGGTGAGCGCGATGGCCGAGGAGCGGCTGAGCAGCGCGCGCATGGGCGCCAGCAAAACGGGATCACCGCTATCATTGCCGGCGCGAAAATTCTTCACCCAGCGCACTTCGCGGAACAGGCGGATGACCTGCATCAGCGCAAGCAGGATGCCGACGACGAGGACGCCGAGAATCAATCCGTTCAAACCGGGATTGGTGCGGAAGGCGGTGGCAATCTGCCTTGTCAGGATAACGGCGACAAAGCCCGCGATCGCCAGAAAGACGACCATGGAAGCCAGGAAAACCTGCGGATTGGACAGTTTGTAGGGATCGGCTTCCGGCCGGTCCACCATGCGTTCCAATCCGAGCGTCTTTGCCAACGCCATTCACCCGCCTCCAAGGCCTGCGACTTAACCTTCGCCAAGCTTTAAACGGAAACGGGTGGGAAAAGAAAGGCGCGCGTGCAACAGCGCGCGCCGCTTCCCCTTGATTTAGCTGCGCTGCAGGGGCTTGTTCAGCGTCTTGACCAGCGCGCCGTGGATGATCTCGTTGCCGGCCACCACCGAACCGGTCTCCAGCATGTCCTGTCCGCCGTCACGGGTGGACAGGAAGCCGCCGGCTTCGCGGATCATCAGGATGCCTGCCGCCATGTCCCAGGGCTTCAAGCTGTCTTCCCAGAAGGCATCGAAGCGCCCGGCAGCGACATAAGCGAGGTCGATCGCGGCTGCGCCGAAGCGGCGGATGCCGGAACTATCGGCCATGACGTTGCGCAGGTCGATCAGAGCACGGCCGTGATTGCCGAGGCCGAGATGCGGAATGCCGGTGGCAACCACGCAATCCGACAGCTGGCGGCGTGCAGCCACCCGCATGCGGCGGTCGTTCATGAACGCGCCGCCGCCACGCTCGGCTACGAACATCTCGTCCATGGCCGGGTTGTAGATCACGCCGGCGACGATCTGGCCCTGGCGCTCAAGGGCGATCGAGATGCCGAACACCGGAATGCCATGCAGGAAGTTTGTGGTGCCATCCAGCGGATCGACGATCCAGCGGTGCTGGTCGTCATCGCCATGCACGGCGCCGCGCTCTTCCATCAGGAAGGAATAGCCGGGGCGGGCGCGTGACAGTTCGGTGTAGATGATGTCCTCGGCCTTGCGATCGGCCTGGCTGACATAATCGCCCGGACCCTTCACCGAAACCTGAAGGTTCTGCACTTCGCCGAAATCACGCGCGAGCGAGCGGCCGGCCTTGGTGGCGGCACCGATCATGACATTGATGAGAGCCGAACGCGCCATGCTTGATCCCGATCGTTAAAAAGAACTGTCCGCGCGGGCCAACTGCCCCCGAAGAACCAACCGCGCTTAGTCGGCGCGGCGGATATAGGTGATCTCGTTGGTATCAACGATGATGCGCTCGCCCGACGAGATGAAAGGCGGCACGAGAACGCGCACGCCGTTTTCCAGAACAGCCGGCTTGTAGGACGAGGCAGCGGTCTGACCCTTTACGACAGGATCGGCTTCCGTGATGGTCAGCGTGACCTGATCCGGCAGGGCAATGCCGATCGGGCGCTCTTCATAAAGCTCGACCGTGACCATCATGCCGTCCTGCAGGAAGGCCGCGCGATCGCCGACGAAGTCCTTGGCGAGTTCGAGCTGCTCGTAGCTTTCGGTGTCCATGAAGACCAGCGCGTCGCCCTGCTCGTAGAGGAAGGAGAAGTCCTTCTGCTCGAGGCGGATCTTTTCCACCGTCTCAGCGGCGCGGAAACGCTCGTTGAGCTTGGTGCCGTTGATCAGGTTCTTGAGTTCGACCTGATTATAGGCGCCACCCTTGCCGGGCTTCACCGCATTGGTCTTTACCGCAACCCAAAGGCCACCATCATGCTCGATGACGTTGCCTGGACGGATTTCGTTGCCGTTGATCTTTGCCATGGTGGTTGATTGTCCGGGATTGTTGGCGCCGGAGCGGCGCGATTGGCGCTCCCACAACCATACTTCGCCGCCAGAAACAAGATGCGACGCAATAGGCTTGAGCTAAAGCGGGTGCCTCAACGCAGCTTGTCGGCCTGGTCTTCGGCCGCTTTGAGCTGCGCTTCGGTGAGGCCGGCGAGGTGATCGTCCATCTCGGGATCGCGCAAACCGGCGCGTTGCGCGCGCAGATACCAGGCAGCGCCCGCGATCGGATCGCCCTCGACGCCGATGCCGGCGACGTAGAGCTTGGCAAGACGATTGCGCGCCGCGACATTGCCGCCTTCGGCCGCGCGCTTCATCCAGGCAAAGCCGGCGACCGCATCGCGCTTGCCGCCGCGACCGGCAATCAGCCAGCTGGCATATTCGAGCTGTGCGGTATCATAGTTCTGCCGGGCGGCGCGTTCCAGAAAGCTGCGCGCCATGGCTTCATCGGCGGTTCGGCCGCCAAGGCCGTTGGCGTAAACTTCGGCCATCGCATATTCGGC